>CALJKQ010000136.1 GCA_937973565.1 uncultured Saprospiraceae bacterium
TGGTTTCTCTGTCCAGGGTAGTTTCGAGCATTTTTAGTTTTGTTCTCTGAAGTGCTCCCCTACCCTGACGGAGAAATAAAGGCATTTTAAAGCTAATGCCCATGGTATAATTATCGGCAAAGTAATATTGATCTATGCCTTTAAACTCATAAAAGTTTTTACTCAACAAACGCGTGCTCAGGTTGAGTTCTGGCAATAAGCCCTGCTGTTTATATTTTTCCTCAATGCCCAAGGCCGCCAATTTAAAATCATACCAGCGCATCGCCGGGTTGGAATCAGGATTGGTATCTGCCAGCCACACCTGGATGGTTGTTTCGTCGAATACCTGCCATTTGGCAGCGGGCACAAGTTTTCCTGTGATCAATGCATCGTAGATATCTTCATCCCATACGTGCGCAGTAAGGGCAACGGTAGCATTCCTGTGTGCATTTCTTCTTTCATCGCGTAAAAGTCGCAATTGACCAACTTGCACCGCCACTTCAATGGTATCGGCTTCCGACCGGTCTCCATTGATTTGTAAAGTTCGCAAAAGGTTTTGACGCTGTTGTGCCAATTGCAGCGTACCTTCCGTTATCTGCCACAATTGATATGTTTCCAGCCACATCCAATAAGACTGGGCAGCAGCTGAGGCAACAGCGTTGAATGCCACAAGCCGCTCCTGCTCGCTCTGTTTCAGGTATTGAGTGGCCATGCGAAGGGATGCCCTGCGTTCGTCCATCCATAAGCCTTTCAACAAGGGTATGTCTACTCCTATGTAAGACACAGTACCTCTGCTGGCTTCCGGGTCGAGATAGGTGCCGACAGCCCTTTCGGTGGCAGCGTAGATGTCCGGACCAAAAGGCAAAGGAACAGTAAGACTGGCACTGTTCTTATCATAATAATCAATGCCAGTAAAATTTTTATCGGATCGTTTAAATCCCAAAACGGGATCGAAACCACCCTTTGCTTCCAGCACTGCTGCTTCGGCAGAGGATACCAACAACGATGCTTTTTTACTTAGTGGATGGTTTTCCCTTACCTGCTCCATAAATAGATCATATTCGAGCATATTATCCGATTGAGCCCCGACATTTGAAGCTGACAAGATTAAAAACAACCCCACCGCAATTAATTTTTTCATTTCTTCTCCCCTGTTTTTGCAGGTTTTATATAAAAATCAGGTGGGAAGCCATTGATGTTTCGCCACAATTCATAGTACACCGGCACCTCTTTCAACAAGCTGATACCCTGCGCCGCCGTGCCTATGGTAAGGGTTACCGGCCACGGACGGTAAGAAGCATCCTCTTTGACCATGACACGAAACTTTCCTGATTCGTTGGCAGCCTGTTCAATGAAGCTCACGGTGCCCCTGAAAGTACCATAGCTGGTAGATGGCCAACCGCTGAATACGATGACAGGATAACCATCAAAAACCAGCATGACCTGTTGATCAATTTGTACCAATGGCAAGTCAACCGGATCGATGTAGATTTCCACTGCCTTGTTTTGACGCAATGGTACAATCTCAGCTATCCACTCCCCTTCCTTGACCCATTCGCCAATACCCGCTTTCATGGCCTTACTGATCTGTCCCGACTGCGGAGCCGTTATAAAATAAAACTTCCTTCTGGCATCGTAATTGGCATATAGATTTTGCAGTTTGGCAATATCTCCTTTTGCTCCGGCAACCTCTGACAAGGCTGATGATCGGTCGCCTCTGGCTTTGGCCATCTTATCTGTGTATTCCTGTGTGGCCAGATTCCTTTCCAATCTCAGATTACCATACTCCTGAATACTTTGCTGCCATTTGTTGAAAGCCATGTTTACTTTTCCTTGCGACAATTGGTAGTTGACCCATCTTTTTTCATATTCGACCCTGGATATGGCACCACTATCGAGCAACACTTTGGCTGCTTCATTTTGACGAAGATATGCCTTGAGTTCATTTCCCAATGCTACATATTCAGTGCTATCATTGGATATCTTCAGGCGCTGCTGCTTCATTTTATTATCCAATACCTCAAGCTTGGCCTTGAGGGATGCTTCTATTGCCTTCAACTGGGCAGCAATGGCCATGGACTTTTCCTCATACTGTGAGGCTGCATCCGTTTTTGCCTGTATCTGATCACGCGTGCGATCCAATAACTCGGGATCAAAATAATCCACCTTAACCTCTTCCAACCTCACGAGGGTATCACCGGCCTCTACCTGATCCCCTTCCTTTACATACCACTTTGCTATCCGGCCTCCAATCACGGTATTGACCTGTTGTGCCCTGTCTTCCTGACGAAGTGTAGTTACCTTTCCCTTGGAACGGATATTTTGCGTCCACGGCAAAAACATGCACACAAGAATTACTAAAAGCAATGCAATGGTCCATCGAATGAGACCCGATTCTTTTTTAATCTTATATACCCTGGAGAAAGAGGAAAAGGTCGACCTGTGGTTCAACAATTCTCTGTCCGAAACGATGTATTTATATTTCATGGTGTTATGCGTTTGTGATGGTTACAACCTGGTCAAACATCTGTTTTACCCGATTATCGAGTTCGGGCACAGAAACCACAAGCGTTAGTTCCTTTTGTCGCAGGTAATTGAGCAGTCGCAATACTTCTTCATCGGTAAGGTGATGAAAAGGATCTTCCAACAAGATCAAACTCTTGTTGCCAAGCAGTGCCCTGGTAAGCAAAATAGCATTTTTTAAAGGTGCATCGGCTTTATGACCTCGGGGACCAAGATAGGTGTCAAAACCCTCTTTAAACTTTTGGATGGCCTTCATCAGGCCGGTAAGGTGAGCCAATTGCATCAGCTGACTGGGCTCAGAGGGTTGATTGCCCATGGTAATGTTTTCCAAAATGGTTCCTTCATACAAACCACTGGTTTTGCCCATCCATCCAATGCCTTTTCTGATCTGTGATGGTTTAAAACTTTTACTGGGTAGCCCATCAATACGCGCATGGCCATCGGCTGGTTCGATCAAGCCGGTAATCATAGGCATTTTTTGTGAGAGGTAGCCTGTAGGAGTAATCCAGCAAGACCACTCACCGGATTCCAGGCTCCACGCTCCCTCTGCATTGTCGAACGGAAGGAGCGAAAGGGAAGGAGGAATCTCGCTAGACTGGCGCTCAAAGTTGCCGGGATGGGCATCCTCCATGCCAACGACTTTGTCCAGTTTTTCCAAAGCTACCAGGGCATTGTATACTTTATCAAAATTGCCAATAAACTTCTCAACTGAATTGATAATCGCGATGATTACCAGGTCGGCAGCGATGAACTGACCAATATTGATTTGCTGATCGACCAACAACCATACGCCCAAAATAAGCATGATGGCAATGATACTTATTTTAAAGGCAATAAGACTCCAATACTGAAACTTTAAAACAGCAAAGTGCCGGGTTCTGTGTTTGAGGTACTGACCTACCATGTAATCCGTCCTGTGCATATGCCAGTCATCGTAGGTCTCTGCCTTGAAATCCAGGATAGACGAAGAGAGGTCTTCAAACCATGAGGTGAGATTGTATTTGGCATCGCTGGTTTGCACGGCAGATGCGAGCCCTGGAGCAGCTGTAAACCTTAGTATTAATAAAACGATGATGAGCATGACCAGACCAAAGCCCAAAAAGAGCGGATGATAAAACGACAACAGCAAGGTACCAAAGAGAATCTGCACAAGGGCAGCCGGTATGTCGATCAACAATTTTTGCAGACTCTTCTGCAGGGATGATACTTCCAAAAAACGATTGACCAGTTCGGGAAGGTGGTATTTGCGTGCCTTGTCGAGATCCAGGGTAAACAACTTGTGGCTAAACTCAAATGCATACCGCACATAAATTTTTTGTTCAATTTTTTCAATGTGCTCCATTTGTCGGATCTGCAATACTCCATTGATGATCACTCCCATCAACACCAGGATAATCAATACAATAATAGATGTGCTCACACTGCCTGCCAAAACAAAACCCACAATGGATTGAATACCCAAAGGGAGTGAAAGGAAGACAAGTCCCGAAAAAATGGCAAAAAAGTAAACGGCAAAGACATCCGATCTATCCAATCGAATGGTTCGGAAGAGTTTTTGAAGGGCCGCCGAATAAGTTACACCTGTTTTATTTGCTGGTATCGTATTTTCCATGACACAAATATAGCTACATAAACAATTAAGATAGTATTACTATTATTTTAAAATAGTGTTAATATTTATACCGTATACTTTACTATAAATACCAAATGCGCTATCTTTGTTGCACCAAGCAAAATTAAACATGGATTTTCAGCTTTCATTCAAGGTTAGTGACAAAATTTACCTGAAAGATCCGGCAAGCTCTACCATCGGTAAAAAAATCGTTGAGCATGGGATTAAAATGATTTATAGTCTTGGTTTTGAGTCATTTACATTTAAAAAACTCGCTCAGGAGATAGAAGTTACGGAAGCTACGGTCTACCGATATTTCGAAAATAAACACAGGCTTTTGCTCTATATCCTCAATTGGTATTGGTCCTATCTGGAGTTTATGGTAATGTTTAAAGTCCAGGCAAGTGGAAACGCCCGCGAAAGATTGGATCAAATCCTGCAACTGCTTACCGGCCCCTTGCCAACGCTGAGTGGCGGCATGGAGTTCAATCAAAACTTTTTATACGAAATAGCGATATCAGAGTCGACCAAGACCTTTTTGATAAAAGATGTAAACGAAATCAACAAACACAACGCCTTTAAACCTTACAAAGATCTGTGCAATTCTATTGCCAATATCATAGCGGATGTAGATCCTCACTACCTTTATGCCCATTCATTGGCCAGTACCCTGGTAGAAACTGCTCATGCACAACACTATTTTGCAGACCATTTACCTCGACTCACCGACATCCAAAAAAATCAAAAGCAGGGTTATACCCTTGCCTTTCTCAGGGACCTGGTAAGCAAGCTATTGCCTTAAAAAAAAGGGCAGGTGAATGTATCACCTACCCTCGTTTTCATCGTGTCTACAAGTTTTAAACTGTCTTTGTTCTGCCAAGGTACATGCCAATGACAGCACCTGCTAAACCACCACACACACCACTCGCTAACATGTCAATGTAAGTGTTGTTCATGTTGGTGAAAGTAAACATTGCCGTCATATTGGCACCTATTGATAATGACAATAATACGCTTATGACAACTCCCTGAATGGCACCATCCATCCAACCTGAAGTGCCCATCTTTATATAAATATAACTAATGAAAACACCCCAGGCCAAACAACTGATCAACATAAGTGTCATATTCATGTCTTCAGGTTTGCGTTCAACTATTTCCTTCATGCCTTCGGGCATAGTCATAGCATCTTTGAGTAAAATGCCATACACAAGCCAGCCTAAAAAGAAGTACAATATTCCAGCGATCACGGAGGCAATAATAAGTTTAGTCCAGTTCATCATTAAAAAGTTTTGATGGACAAATACAACAGAATAATTGATTATACAGAAGCTGTATTTCAATATTTTATTCTTTATATTAAATTTTAATCAATATTCTATATTTGTTATTTTTTTTAATATAAAACCTTTGTTTGTTGCTCTTTTTACTTGCTTTTTTACACATTTTAATGGCTTTCATAAAATTTGATCTTATTTTTCGGTCCAATATCAATCCATGGCTGCACTTAAAGAGATGTTCAATAAAAGCTGGCTCATCCAACTGGCAGAGTCGATAAGTCTGTACAAACCGGAATTTGATAAAAAAGGCTTTGTGAAAAATACCCTGGCTGGCTTTGCCGAACGCGAACTCAACGACAGAATGCGGCACACCTCGAATATGCTTCATCAATACCTGGACGGCCCCTTTAACCATAACCTTGATGTACTTCAAAAAACAGTGGTGCATATGCCACCCGGCTATACCAACCTGGTTTTCCCCGACTATGTGTCTGTGTTTGGACTTAATGAATCAGACAATTCTTTATCTGCCCTACACTATTTCACCCGATTCGGATCATCAGAATTTGCGATCAGGGTTTTTCTGAAAAATGATTTTAAGAAGACGCTTTCTGTAATGAAGAAATGGGCCAAAGATGAAAATGAACATGTACGCCGACTAGCATCAGAAGGAAGCAGACCGCGTCTGCCCTGGTCTTTTCATTTGCCCCAGATCATCCAACAACCGTCCTACACCCTACCCATACTCAAAATGCTTGTCACAGACCATGCCCCTTATGTACGCAAATCGGTAGCCAATCACCTCAACGATATTTCCAAAGATCATCCCGAACTCACCCTTCAATTTGCAAAGCAACACCTGGGCATAAAACCGGAAACCGATAAACTACTGAAACACGCTTGTCGTACGTTATTGAAAGCCGGCAATAACGCAGCGCTTGGCATCTTTGGCACTGCCCACAATGAAGATCTGGAATTGACCTTTTTTGAGTTATCAAAAGATCAGGTAAAAAACGGTCAGAAACTTTCTTTCAGTTTCGGTGTCAAAAACAATGGCATCGAAAAGGCGCAGTTGAGGTGTGAATTTGCTCTTTACTTTTTACTGCTCAACGGCAGCCATTACCGCAAAATATTTAAGATTTCGGAACGCAGCCTCGTTGCCGGTGAAGAAATACACCTCAACAAATCTTTCTCATTCCGACCCATCACCACCCGACAATACCGGCCGGGTAAACACAAGCTGAGCATTGTCATCAATGGTGTAGAAAAGGCATGCCTCGATTTCACACTTCTGCCTTAATCAACTCCTGTTTTTATCACCCTGCCCAGGAAACGCAAATCATGGCATTGAAAAACCAAATAAATACCGGGCTGACATTTACTCAGTTCAAAATAAGTTTCGCGGCCATCTGTAATGGCGTTTTCTTCTGCTACCAACCTGCCCATTTCATCGTATACCCGAATACAATCAAAGGCTGCCTCCGCACCGGATAAAACCACGCCTGTGGTAGCAGGATTGGGAAAAATACTGATCTGATTTATCCATTCATTCAAATCATCTGTATCTGATACGATCACGGCCTCCCATGCCCCCAAAGTAGGCACATCATGGAAGGGTTTGTGGCGGATGTCCAACACCTCATTCGCATAAGGTATGCCTTTGCCAATGGCCGGACTGGTGGCATCCAAAACAAACAGAGAGTCCTGTAAAATGAGAGGATTGGCTACCCAGTTGTTTACTTTATTGCCCGGCAGCTGTGGTCCCGCCCAGGAGGGCTGATTGGTTTTTAACCAAAGATTATTTTCAAATGCAAATGTCTCCGGAGCTGTATTGGGTCCGATGTTGACATCAACATTCACCCGTTGATCGACCACGGTGATGTTGTTGAAAAAACGGCTGTTGCCACAAGGGACAAAGCGAGTAGGATCCACCGTCTCTTGTAGGATGCGCATAATCCATTTGCCGGGAAAGAGCAGGGTGTTGTTCGAAACTTCAACTTGTGTGCAGCCAACAAAAGCAATGGGCGCCTCAGATCCTGAGATAACATTGGCAATAACCCTAATGCGTGCTGCTTCGTATTTTGCATCAATGGGTCTGAAAAAACTGAGCCCGGTACTTCCACCTAAATTGAGGGCCCTGGCTCCTCCATTGGTGAAAATATTCCGGGTAATCAACAAATCAGCTGTACCTCCTTTGGCCTGAATGCTGTTGCTGCCCAGTTGGCTAAATTCACAATCTTCAATAATGCCAAAGTGACACCCTACCATATCGATACCACTGCCTCCTGCCGCGCCATTTCGGAACATACATCGACTGATCCAAAATGAATCGAGGCCCGATAGTTTAAGCAAATCGTTGTTGCCCGTAGCGTTGATATTTTCGAAAATACAATCCTGAATTCGGAGATGATGGGAAGGTGATGTATAACTTCCACCATCGTCGATATTCATACCGTTTCCGGTCTGACCGCTTATCACAAAGCCCTCTATGCCCACATACCTTGCATCGGTAAACTGGATGCTGTTACTCCCGCCTGTAATAGTGGTTGTTCCTGCATTAGCTGCAATAATCCATATCCAATTTTGGGAGGTGCCCTGCAAATTCTCGATGTACATGCCACCCGATAGGGTAGCATCATAACACAAGATGGTGTCACCCGGCTGGGCTGCCGTTGCCGCAGCTGTAATGGTTGGGTATGTTTTGCCCACCCCTGTCGGAAGGATCCGGGCATACATTTGGAAAGTTGTAAAACACAATAACAGGCAGCTGTGACGTAGGATTAGGTGGATCATCAACGAGGCTTTGATGTAAAGATAGGAATGAAAGTAAATGATCTTTTAAAAACTGCCCTATATTTACTGAATGATCACCAAATTGCATGACCGATGTCATGGCTACTCTGCCTTAATCTGATTAATTTTAAAATGTAAATAGTTGAACATGATACTGGAGGCATCTATAAAAACCATGAAAGTGAGTGAGGTTATGACCCACCACCCTATTGTAGCGAATCAAAATACACCTTTGACGGAAGTACAGGAAATATTTGAGCGGGAGATGATTCACCACATACCCGTAGTGGACGATTCGGGTTTTCTGATGGGCATCATCAGCAAGTCGGATCTCAATTTGCTGCTGGACTGGGGAACCAAACTCAATCTCAGATCGAGTCAGATCAAAAATGACAAGCTGTTGAGCAGCAATACCGCTGACTCTATTTGCAGCCCGCATGTAATGGCTGTCAGGCCTGAGGATACATTGGCGTATTGCTTTGAAATTTTCCGCGAAAACTATTTCAGGTCCTTACCTGTGGTGGATGATGAAGGCAAAATTGTTGGTATCATCACCCCCTACGATCTTATGGTAGCTGCATTTACTAAATAAAAATTCTTTTTTAATCTATAAATTTTGGTCATGAAAATTCTGGTTCCTTTTGATTTTTCGAAATCTGCTGAAATGGCGCTCCACTATGCAATTTGGCACTACAAAATGTTTGGCGGCAGCATTGAGGTATTACATGCCATCAGTGGCATCATTGCCACCCCTGAAATGCCCATGATCTTGCCCGACGAAATGGTTTTGAACGGAGCCAGAGAACGACTTGAGCAAATCATTGCTACCAAGAAAAAGGAACTCAACCTGCCAGCAGAATCCATTCAGTGTCAGGTATTGGTGGGCACACCGGCATCTTCGATTCTTCTAAAAGAAAAATCTGAACATTACGATCTGATTGTCATGGGTACCCACGACAAAGAAAGTTTGTTCGACCGAATTCTGGGATCTGTTTCTAATACGGTGGTTAAGCTTTCTTCAAGTCCGGTTTTGGCAGTGCACAGTACTTCTAAATCAGAAGTCAAGGTTGAAAAAATCCTTTTTGTTATCGACGATGTTACCCACATCAATTCAGCCCTGGATCATTTTCTGCTGTACAACAATAAGTTGAAAGCCAGAACAGACTTTGTCCACTTCTCCAAAGGTGAAGACAACATTGACAAGCAGGCTGAAGAAATACTCAAAAAGTATTACACCATCAACAATCTGGAATTTGCCTTTGAATTGAAAAACATTTTCAGCAAAGAGCCTATTGAAGAAATAGCAAAGATGGTGGAAGAAGGAGGATACGATATGATTGCCATGGTTAGAGACAACGAAGGATTGTTCTTTAATTACTTCAGACCATCATTTTCTATCAAAGCCATGCATCACACATCCGTTCCAGCCCTTATCTTTAAGGCCATAGAAGAATAAGTTTTATGTCGACAGTAAAAGCCAACAACCCGGGAAAAACAAAATTCAATCAGGACATCCATTTTCTGGAAGGTCCGAGCAGCAGGGGCAAGGAGTTTTCATTTGTTTGGAAAGCCATGGTTCAGTTTATCAAAGGATTCAGAACCCTGCATTTTGTGGGTCCCTGTATCTCGGTTTTTGGCTCAGCACGCACGGGTGAGCAGCACCCTGTATATGGGCAGGCATATGATATTGGCAAAAGAATAGCGTCCATGGGCTTTACCGTAATGACGGGAGGTGGTCCGGGCGTAATGGAAGCTGCCAATCGAGGGGCATTTGAAAACGGAGGACAGTCCGTAGGTTGCACCATCCGCTTGCCCAGAGAGCAGAAAAACAATCCCTATATGCACCGATCGGTGGACTTTTCCTACTTCTTTGTAAGGAAAGTACTATTGGTGAAATATTCCCTTGCTTTTGTGGTAATGCCGGGTGGATTTGGTACCCTTGACGAGTTGTTTGAAACCCTCACCCTGATCCAAACCGGCATTCTGCACAATTTTCCGGTAGTGGTGATAGGCAGCAATTATTATGCAGAGTTGTGGGTCTTCATAGAAAAAATGATTCAGGAGGGAACCATAGATTCCAAAGACCTGCACCTGATAAAGGTTACCGACAATATCGACGAAGCCATGAAACACATTGAAAGTTACATCCAAAACCATTATCAAATCAGACCCAAGCCCAAAGCCTGGTGGATCCTGGGAGAGCGATCCTACTCAGCGCAGACAAAGGTCTATTAAACATAAAAACCATGAAAGTTACCATAGATACGCATTTGCTGACATTGCAACTGGCATTCAATGAGAAGTTTCCGCACCTGAAAATAGCTTTTTACAAAAATGCCCATGACCGCAATGAGCTTTCACCCATCGCCGAAGAAGTTTTCAGAGATTATACCATTGGAGAGATCAACCCCGATTTCAAAGAAGCCGAGTTCCTTCTCTATGAAAACGAAAAAGTGTCTGAGTTCGAAGAAAAAATGGAAAAGATTTTTGGTCTCCATGTGCAGGTCCTCCGTAAAAGCGGACAGACCTGGATCCAGACTTCCGTGACCGATGACTGGACCCTGAAAAAGCAAGAAGAACACGCTCATTAAGATAGTAAGCCACAGTAAGGTCGATGGGTCGGCAACAATTTTCTATGCGTGCCGCCTGTCGACCTTTTTCTTTTGCATAATTTTTATAAACCAATCGAGGTTTTTTGCATATTTAATATGGTTAAATCGAGCCTGCTTTCCTTTTATTTTCCTAATTAACATTGCGTACAATTTTATTTTAATTTCGAAATTCAGCTACTTTCAGAATTAAATTAGGATGAGAGGGTTTGTGTGCTAAATTGCCCAAAAATGTAGGCTAAACCATATCTTTGCCGCGTTGTTTACCTAAAAAAATACAATGAATAAGACTACAATTTTGGCGTTACTGATGATTGTAGCGGCAGCGGTCATATTTATGAATGCTTCCAAAGATGTGAGCACCTATTCCAACTTCTCCGAAGCCGTGAGCAGCGGATCGAGGGTAAAGGTAGTGGGGGTGCTGGCCAAGGAAAAACCAATGGAATATAAGCCTGAACAAAATCCCAATGTTTTCAAATTTTACATGAAAGACAACAAGGGGGAAGAGCGGCAGGTAATCCTTGCCAAAGCCAAGCCCCAGGATTTTGAGCGTACCGAACAGATCGTGGTCACCGGATCCATGAAAGGCAGCGATTTTTATGCCGATGAAATCCTGGTAAAATGTCCATCGAAATACAAAGAAGAGGAAATCACCCTGCGCAAGAGCTCATAAGATGGATAAAATACAATATGTAGGCGAAGCCCTTTGGATAGGTTATTTGTGTAAGGCATTTATTTTGGGCGGCTTCGTCACCTCTGTACTTTCGCTTTTTAGTTATACTTATGCCAGCTTTGGGCCCACACAATCATCCATCAACTGGAAAAAACTGGGATTGGTGTCGTTTGGCATCCATGCAGCACTGATCCTTTCTTTGTTGGGATTGATGTTTTATGCCATGACACACCAGCACTATGAATATTCGTATGTTTTTGATCACGTTTCCGGCGAACTGCCCATGAAGTACATTCTTTCTGCCTTCTGGGAAGGTCAGGAAGGTAGTTTTCTGCTTTGGATGTTCTGGAACCTGGTCATTGGCACTGTGCTCATCAGGATAAACGACGAATTTAATGTAGAAGTGATGGCAGTACTATTGCTGTCGCAGGCATGGCTCAATTCTATGCTCCTGGGTATTTACCTGCCTTTTGGGGAGGAAATTAAAATTGGCTCCAATCCCATGATGTTGATCAGGGAAGTCACCGCAGCACCCATTTTCAACAATGCTGATTACCTGAGCCTAATCCAGGGTCGTGGTTTGAATCCATTGCTGCAAAACTATTGGATGACCATTCACCCTCCGTTTATTTTTGCCGCCTTTGCGTTAACTGTTGTCCCTTTCGGTTATGCCTTTGCTGCCCTGAAAAAAAGATCTTTTGAGGCATGGCTTACGCCCGCTCTGCCCTGGGCCTTGTTTGGCACTGCGGTATTGGGCATCAGTCTGATCATGGGTTCTCTATGGGCCTACGAAGCACTATCCTTTGGTGGTTATTGGGCATGGGATCCGGTAGAAAACACATCCCTGGTGCCCTGGATCATTCTGGTAGGAGGCATCCATACCAATCTGATTGCCAAAGCTACCGGTCGGGGAATTAAATCTACCTTGTTGTTTTACCTGGGTGGTTTTTTAATGATCATCTACTCTACCCTGCTTACCCGCAGCGGTATTTTGGGTGACACATCTGCCCACGCCTTTACGGAAATGGGGCTGGAATGGCAGCTTACTTTTTTTGTCATTACATTTCTTTTGTTGGGCCTTGGGTTTTTTATTCCCAACTATTCGAAAATTCCTTCTCCAGCCAAAGAAGAAGCCATTTATTCCCGCGAGTTTTGGATGTACGTCGGGTCTTTGGTTTTGTTTTTCTCAGCACTGCTCATCAATGCTTCCAGCTCACTGCCGGTATTCAACACCATCATTCGTGCCTTTGACCCTTCTTATATAGGCAGGGTCATCAAAGATCCCATTGAACATTACAACAAATACCAGCTTTGGATTTCTGTATTTATTGGCCTTTTTTCAGGTGCGGCTGTTTGGCTTTCTTTTCGCGGCATACAAAAGCCAAACAAGGCTTTGGGCTTGCGTTTAGTCGCTTATGGCATTTTATCGATCGCATTCACCTGGCTTACCACTTTGTGGATCACCCTTCCGGATTGGCACCATGTTTTGATGGCCGCGACCGCATGGTTTACTATTATTTCGAATGCCCATTACCTCCTGGATGCGGCTATAAAAAATACAAAAGCGCTGGGTACCGCCATTGCGCATTTTGGTTTTGGCATCATGGCCATAGGAATTCTGGCCTCAGCGCTGAATTTCAGTTACCTGAGCAATCCCTTTGTTTTTAGGGGACTTTTTGGAGGTGAAGGCGACGAAGAAAAATACATCCAACTCATCAAAAACAAGTCGCTGCTGGTAAAAGACTATGTGGTCACTTATACCCATGATACCCTGATAGGAAAGACCCGTCACTATGACATTGAGTTCAAACAGTTGGCAGGCGATAGTGCATCAGGAACGACCTTTGTGGATTCCTTTGTTACCCGACCGAATGCCGTTTATTCCAATGATTTCAGCAAAGTAGCCGCCTTCAATCCTGACACCCGTCACTATGCGGGCAAGGATATTTTTACCTGTGTGGTGAGTTTACCTGCTCAGGTGGCTGATGCAGAACAGGCAAAACAAATGGAAGACAGCCTGAAGTACCAAAGCCATTCGATTGCAATCGGTGATAGTCTCACTTTGGGCGAATCTACCATTTGGGTGGACGGCATCAATTTTCCACCCAAATACCCAGAGTACGTCAAAAATCGGCACGATGTAGGTTTTGAAGTGGCTTACCATGTAAAATCCAGTGAAGGAGGAATTGAAAGCGGCAGCTGTGCCATTGGACTGGATGGAAACATCCTCTACAAGTATGCAGGCAAACACGAAAATCTGGGATGGAGAATCAGACCGGCAGAAGCACTGATGGATCAATTGCTCACGCCTGAAAATGATTTGGTCTATAGTCAGCTAAAACTAAAAAGAGGCGAATCCATTGATTGGCAAGGATACAAAATAACCATCCGGGGTTTTGAAACGCAGGCTGACACCTTTCGTTACAAGGCTGAAAAAGGCGATGTTGCCATCATGGGTCTCATAGATTTTGAAAAAAATGGAAGTGCCCAAACGGCCAAACCCATCTTTGTTTTGAGAGGAAATGCCCCTATGAGCATCAAAGATTATTTGCCGATTGATGGCTTGCACATAAGATTGTCGCACATAGATCCTTCAACGGGCATATTTGAGCTGAGGGTTGCCAAAGACATACGTACGCAGCAGTCTGTCATTCCGCTGGAAATTGCAACCGAAGTGCCACGCAGTGATTACATCGTTTTGGAAGCCAAAATTTTTCCCGGTATCAATCTTTACTGGCTGGGATCTATTCTTATGATGGTAGGTTTATTAATTGCCTGGTGGGTAAGGTTTAAAGAAAACAAGCAATGGACATCGGTATAGCAGGTACCGGCAATATGGCGCATCGCCTGATTCCGGCCTTGCAACAATCCGGTCTTAAAGTCACTCGCATCTGGGGAAGAGACAAATCAAAAGTTGATCTGCTGACCTCCAAATACCAATTGAAAAGCTGCGCGTCCCCCGAAGAAATGGATACCGAGTGGCTCTTCCTTTGTGTATCGGATGATGCCATTGCAGAAGTGGCGGGCTTGTTTCAAGCATTTCGGGGAATCGCAGTACATACCAGCGGTAGCATCCCTTCATCGGCATTGAATCATTTTGACCAATATGGAGTTATCTGGCCTGTACAGACCATGACACGATTGGGAAAAACGAGTCTGGAAAAAGTTCCGCTTTGTATCACGGCTTCAGACTCAGCAACCCAGGAATCGATCGCTCAGGTAGCGGGTATGCTCAGTACAAGGGTTTATAATGTGGATGACGAACAAAGATTGAGGATTCATCTTACGGCAGTAATGACCAACAATTTTATGAACCACCTGGCCATCTTATCGAGGGAATATCTCCAGCATAATAATCTCGATTATGAAATTATTGTACCCCTGATAAGGACCACCCTTGAAAAAATAACCCAGGCGCCCTATAACTTTGAGCAGACAGGACCAGCCGTGAGAAATGACGAGCGCGTCATCCAATCTCATTTACATTTATTGGAAGAAAACCCGGAATTACATAAAATATATCAGATCATAACGGAAAGTATACAAAGCCATGCGCATCATTGATGAGATCAATCGCGGTGAAATGAAAGTAACCGTATTTAAAATGAATGAAAGGCTCAGTGTTAAATTCGAACGAGACCTTACTGAAGTCATATACAAGTTTCGCGATGGCAGCGGCTTTGATGAAACCAGCTATCGACAATACCTTACCGATTCTCTGCTCATGAAGATGGAGGCTGTGCTTTACAATGCCGCTGTGTTGAAAAACGAAGCACTCAACCAACTCTCAGAGCAGGAAGACGACCTTCCCAAAATTTTATAAGGGCACAAGTTTTTATTGAATAATCAGAGGTAAATATTTTGGCCCTACGCCCTCGCCCGTGAGTTTCACAAGGTAATAGCCGGGGCTCAGCACCCCATTGTAATGCTGGGTAGTTGATTGAATTCCTTTGCTCATTTCCTGCCCATAAAGCATTCTGCCTCCGGCATCCAGAATACTGAGTTGCTGGAATTTATGGAGATCAGAACCAGAAATAATAAACGATCCCTGCGATGGATTGGGATACAAGACCAAAGCATCCCGGCTTGTCTGCTGGGTAGAAACCGCTTCGAGAATTTCAACACAATAATCTTCTGCTTCTCCAAATTCTGCAGGACTGTCGCATGCTTCAGAAGCTTCTCTGTAAGCCATGTTGACGCGCATTCTGGTATAACCCAAAACGGCATCCTCCGGCACCAGAATCGTATCAACAAAAGCATTTTTATCGGCCTTTCGTGACTGGGTAAACCTTTCGGATTCTGACAAGTCTCCATCCTGGTTCCAGTCTATATAGGCCGTAAAAAATTCGCTATACCCCGCAGCTGAAAATCCGGGGGTTAAGGTTATGATTACTGAATCGGCCCGATGCAAGCCCGGAATGAATGCTCCCAGGTGATTGCCATAGCCTTTGTTGTCTTTGCCGGATGTGAAAGCCTGATCTCCTATGGCAATACTCTCGATCCACTCAGAATCATTGTCGAGCACAGCCGGATTGCAATAAGACTGGGTTGTACAATTGCCGCAAGGAGCCGCCAGAAAAACAATGTCAGACGCCGGAGAATAGACATCAAAAGACTGGCAAAATGCCGTGTAACGGGCTTCGTATTGTTGGCAATTTTCAATTTTTGTGTATTGTCCCGTATTTTCCAGTTGAATCGTATCCCATTGCGTTTCTCCTTTTTTCCTGATTTCTACCTGCAAAATCTTTTGCACACCTGCCGTAAAAACAAAAGCACTTTCGCTGGCCGCTACGCTCACATCCTCCGGGGCATAACAGCAACCTTCTGTGGTGAAAAATCTGAGCGAAGACCATTTTAAGTCCGCTCCTGCACATTGGTATCCCAATTGATATTCGTAGCTGGCACACCTTTCCAGTCCTTCCAACAAAATGGAGTTTTGTCCATTGGCAACAGCGGTAGTCCAGTTCTCTTCTCCTTCTTTTCGATACCTCAGCTGTGCATCACCACCACCTGCCTGCCAGGTAATGGATGCATTGGTGAATTCCACAATTTTATCCTCGATTACTACCGGTAGCTGACAAAGCCCACACCTGGCCAAAAGGGATGAAGCGGCTTGTCCCAGGTTGAGTTTTCCGGAAGTAGTCGAAATATTATCCAGAGAACTGTTTTCTGTTGTACTATTGAGAATAATGTCTCTCACATAAAGGGCTGCAGATCTTGGATCGGTTAGTGCCAAATTGGCCAAATCGCTGCATGGCACCGAATACATCAAAGCGACTGCACCGGTAACATGCGGAGTTGCGCCGGATGTCCCTCCAAAACCGGCATACCGATCGTTGGTAGCGATGGTGTACGTTTCGCTGCCGTAAGAACCCAGGTCAACAGATTTTCGACCATAGCCTGCTGCCGTCACTTTATTGTCGTTTTTGTCCAAGTTGGTTACCGAGATCAAAAAATCACTGCCACACCCTGTAGGGAGATCACCTTCAACATCCACGTTTAAGTTGACATTGGCCGTGGCACCCATAGACAGTATGCCTACCGATCCAAGCGAATCGTACATGGCACACCAAAGCGGAGCTTCGTCCGGTTGTCCCCTGTCGATCCCCCAGCTGGAGTTGGTAGCCACCACAAAGGCGCCTTCTGCTCCCTGTGTTTCATTGTATCTTTTCCTCATTTTATAAGCATAGGCATAAGCAGCCAGTGCGTTGGCCTCATTGGCAGATCCATATTTGATGGGCATGAGCTTGACCTCCCAATTGACGCCGGCCACACCCCGTCTGTTGTCACCCCTGGCTCCAATAATGCCGGCAACGGGTGTGCCGTGGCTTCCATCGGTTTCTATTTCACCATTTTGCGTGCCTACACTCCATCCGTGAATATCATCAACGTATCCATTATTGTCGTTGTCGATACCATCACCGGCAATTTCCAAACGGTTGGTCCACAAATTAGAAGTAATATCTTCATGCGTGATGTCGAGTCCATCGTCCACCACCGCTACTACGATGGTATCTCCGTTGGGAGTAAGTCCCCCGGTGGTAATCTCCCAGGCTGCTTCCGCATTGATATCAGCACCCGGCTTTCCTCCATTGGAACCGGTATTGTTGTATTGCCACTGGCGATTGTACAAACTGTCGTTGGGAGATTTCCTGAGCGTAAGGGGTCTGTTTTCCGCCAATGCCAGCACATGGGTGTTCGGGTCCAAATCTTTGTAATAACTTCTGGCAGTTTTGCCGTTTTCGGGCGTCTCGATCAGCCAAAGGTTCATGGGTTCATCGCAGAGTTGGCGACACTGATAGGAATGAGCCGGTAAAGAGGCGAAACGCTGGGCAGCATCCAGCTTTTTTCCTTTTTCCAATTGAACGATAAAAGATTTGTTTTCTTTTCTCTCATTTTGGGCGCTCAGGTTGATGGACACCAAAACACATGAAAGTAAAACAAGTAAATGCGTGTACTTTTTTATACTCATGATTACCACATTATTGTAAATTGATCTTATAAGGGAATTCTCCCGGATAATTTTCATAAAAACCATCCAACAAAAGTTCATCGTCGGAAGATTTAAGTATTTCCAGCACATCGTTGACCGTTCTGATAACTTTGTTGTTGGCTTTGGTGATGATGTAACCGGGCTCAATGCGGGCTTCGTCTACTTTCGAATTCCGGTATACCGTCACTACTTTGACCCCATGGCTCTTGTTTCTGGATTTTTCATAAGAATCCAGGTCCCTCAATTCAAAACCAAGGTCTACCAGGGCTTTGTCTTTACGTACTGCCACCAGATCGGTTGAATTGAGTTGATTCCGGAGGGTAGCCGTAGTAATTCCCTTTTTACCATCCCTGATGTAGTCGATGCTTACTTTGTCGCCCGGGCGATAAATACCAATATTTTCCATAAATTGCGGAAGACTGGCTATGGTTTTACCATTGAGTCTGGTGATGACATCTCCACTCTTTAAACCCGCATCATAGGCCGCCCCATTTCGGGTAACAACGGCAATATAGACACCCGCTACTTCAGGTATTTGCAGTTTTCTGGCGCGCATGTCGTCGATATTTTCGATTTCTACGCCCAGCCAGCCTCTTTGCACAAAGCCGTATTGTTTGATATCGTTGACCACTTTTTTGGCCAGGTTGGCGGGCACTGCGAAAGAAAAACCTTCGTAATTGCCACTCAACGTCATGATCGCTGTATTGATGCCTACCAGCTCTCCGCTGGTATTGACCAGGGCACCACCACTGTTGCCGGGATTCACCGCAGCATCAGTCTGGATAAAGGACTCAATACCCTGATTTTCGAGGATGTTGATGTTTCTGCCTTTGGCACTTACAATGCCTGCTGTTACCGTCGACTGAAGCCTGAAAGGATTGCCTACGGCCATAACCCATTCACCTACTTGCAGGCTGTCTGAATTGCCAAACACCAAAAATTTGAGATTCTCCGCTTCAATTTTTATCAATGCTAAATCTGTATTGGGGTCATTGCCCACGACCTGGGCTTTGAATTCACGGTTGTCGTTGAGCATTACCTCCACTTCGTCGGCATCTTTTACCACATGGTGATTGGTTACAATGTAGCCATCCGGACTAACAATGACACCACTGCCGGTTTCCGAGGAACTGGATTCACCTCCCAATACCCCATTGTCCACCTGTATCAAGGATCTGATAAACACAACTGCCTGTTGGGATGACTTGGCTGCTTCTATGAAATCAGTGGGTGCAGAGGATCGGAAAAGCCTGTTCATCTTGCCTGAAAACAATAGCTGGTGCTCGGCTGCCAGAACTGCCTTCTTTGATTCCTCCAGATAAACGCGATGGATCGGATTGATAAAACCCGCATAGATGGCAACGCCCAACATGGCACTGGATACACATAGAGCAGCATAAAACAGGGTCTGTTTCCAAACTGGTTTCAAATGAAGTTTATTTTTAATTTGACGTTAAATATAGAACAATTGTTTTAGTATAACTTTACATTTTTCGCAAGGGTTCCCCAAATGGCAGCCAGTACTAAAATGAGGCAAAAGGCGATTCTCAGATCAAAGGCACGACTGATAAATCCGATGATGACAGGGCCTACTAAAAAACCGATCATACCAAATGAGTTGAGGATAGCCAGTCCTTTTCCATTGCCATAGCCCGGAATTCTCGCAGAACTTCCATACAGGATGGGCGATGAAAAAGAGACTCCATAACCCACCAACGCAAATCCAAGGATGCTTATTATGGTTACCGGAAAGGCTACAGCCAACGATAAGCCTACAAAAACCATGATGGCGCCCATTAGCAAAACATTGCGGGCACCCAACAGCGGCACTATACCATCTCCCATCAGCCTACCCAAAGCCATACAAAAAGAATAGGCCGCCAATCCCCAGCCAATAAAGTAGGCATTGGTATGTACCACCTCCTTCATGTATACAGCCGTCCAGTCTGCCATGGTCCCTTCCGTAAAATTGCTGCATACGCTGAGAACAACCATCCAAAAAATGGCCATTTTAATGCCCGCCGGTTTCACATCCCCGGGCTCTTTTCCTTCCGGTGTAGAATTTACATGCTCCCGTTGCGGTATTGAGAATATGTGTTTTCTGGCAGCCATGGCCATTAAAATGCCGCAAATAGCTAAAAATACCATGTGGTGGCCCGGGTTGATTTGCCAACCATAACTGAGGCTGGCTATCAGACTGCCGGACATAAGGCCCAGGCTGAACAGGCCATGCGAGGTTGACATAGTATGCATGCCTTCATTCATTTCAATCACAGACGTACAGGTATTCATGGCTACGTTGAGTACGGCAATGGCCATGCCTGTGAGGCAAAGCGACAAAGAAACCAGGGCTACGGAAGGTACATTTACAGGTAGCGTATACACAAGAGCGACTGCTATCATGCCCCAGAATGTGGTCTGTTTCATGCCAAACTTTCGAATCACAAAAGCAGAAACAGGGTTGAATAAGGTTGCCCCTATGGGAAAGAAAAGCAACATCAATCCCAACTGACCGTCATCGAGTTGAAACCGATCCTTGACAAAAGGAATAAAAGTGGCCCAGCTTCCAAACATCAGACCCAGCAACAAGAATGCCGATCCTACTGCTACACTTTGTTTATGGCCGATAAATACGCCGAGATGCCTGAATAATTTCACAAATCCGATTTGTAGTATGTATTACCTCATTTTGTCCAACAGCTTGCTCAAAAGCTCCGATTCTTCATCGTTGAGGTTGTGCTGAATAAAAGATTTAAGATCGTTTTCCAGTTTAACCGTGAGATCGTAACCTTTTTGGGTAAGCGAAATATGAACGAAACGTTTGTTGTCTTTGCTTTGACAGCGTTCCAGCAATTTCATAGACACAAGTTTGTCGACCAGTCGGGTAAGGTCTCTTTTTTTATCCAGCATTACATCCAGAATATGACCTGGCGTTACCGGTTCCGGGTGCTTGCCTTTGACGATTTTTAAAATGTTATAGTGCTGGGGCAGGATGCCGTATGGCTTGAGTAAATTGCTGTGCAGGTTGTGGAAATGATAGTACGTATAGTACATATTGATATAGGCCTTCTGTTGAGGAGACTCAAATTTGCTTTGTTTGATCAGTTCCTGCAAGGTCTTTGCCATCATCAAAATTTACTGAATACAAAAATACAATTTTCCCTCTACAAAGACGGTCAAATCGGCTTTTAAGAGCAATATATTCACTCAACGTCATAAATGCCGGCCTGTTGCAAAACTGTCACCAAAAAATCAGCATCTACCTGATCAAAGGCATGCTTTTGTGCTTCCAACTCGCGGTATTGAATGGATGCATGCATTTCGGTGAGCCAAATTCCTTCTCCGCTTCCCACCATATTGTCTTTTTCACCCCTGAGTATGAGCATTGGAACGTTAAGCTGGCTTAATATTTGGCGATAAAAGGCCTCTCTTTTTCCTAAGTCTTCCATGATATTTCGGGTGGCGGCCAGCAATGGGATCCAGCCCATGCCTGTGTGTTGGGCTTCGAGTTTACGGGCAAATTCGGGTACTTTTTCCATCATTTTACCGGCATCGAGCATTGCGGTCTCCCTCCTTACTACTTCTTCATTCCAATGCCATTTGGTTCCATAGGTTGCCAATGCTTTGATGCGACCCTTGTATTTGGCGGCAAAAAAGGCAGCGGCATACCCGCCCATGGAATATCCAAAAGCATAAACGGGACTTTCAGATATACCGGCTAAGATGTGATCTATGCTGCTGGCCAATTCTTCCATTAACGGAGGGCAAGTTCCGATATCGCTTCCATGGCCGGGAAAATCGGGGCAATGAACCGTAAATTTTTCTTCCAGCAAGGCAGCCAGGCGCAACATTTGGGTTTGATCGCCAATGGCACCATGAAACAATACAATCGCAGGTTTTTCTACCATCGAAATATCGGTTTGATACCCAACAAAGATATAGTTTGAAAGGCAGGACAAAAAAAAGAGTTGAAAAACAGTGAAAACAAGAATGAAAATCGGGTGTTTACTTACAAAATCTCAAAAATGCAAAGACCCTGGAACCTGCCTTCACTGCCCGTGTACAGTCTGGCTACCTATGCCGAAGGAAGGGTAAACATGAACATTTGCACTTATGTTACAGCCGTGAGCCTCAAACCCAAAAAAATGGCGGTAGCCGTCTATCAAGGCAGTCGCACACTTACCAATCTTAATGATACTCAACCGGTGGTATTGCAGTTATTGGGACAATCGCAACACGGTTTGGTCCGCCATCTGGGCAAAAAATCGGGCAATGATTGGGACAAAGACACCTGGTTGAAAAAAAGGGAATTGACCCACCTGTGGCATGGATACCCGGTATTGAAAGAATGCGCTGCCTGTATAGAAATGATTATTTCTGATAAAATGGATGCCGGCGACCATACCTTGTTTGTTTTTGATGTAAAAAAGGCGGCAAGTTTTCATACAGAAATACTCACCACTACCCTGCTAGGTGATTTGAAAATCATTAGAATATGATTAATGCAATAGATAACGACAGAATTATAGAGATGGCATGGGAAGACCGCACACCATTTGAAGCCATCAAAAATCAGTTTGGACTGGACGAAAATGCGGTTGTCGCTTTGATGCGCAAAAATCTGAAACGATCCTCTTTTGAACTGTGGCGAAAAAGAGTCCACAGTGGCGTTTCTGTTAAACACCTAAAAAAGAGGTCTGATCAGATCAACCGCTTTAAATGCAGTCGACAGCGAATGATTAGTCACAATGCCATTAGTAAACGATGATATCATTTCCAACGTCTATAGCTGCCATCGAAGAAAGAATACAAGCCATCCGACCCAAAGAATATGGCTATACAAGGAATTACAGAGAGGGTGCGGTCACCTATTTGTCGCCCTACATTTCCAGGGGTGTCATTTCAACCCGCACTGTTTGGGAAAATTTGAAGACCCGGGCAGTTCCCTGGCATGAAATGGAAAAACTTGTGCAGGAGCTGGCCTGGCGCGATTATTTTCAAAAGGTAGCGATTGAAAAAGATGTCAATGTAGACATCCGCCAGAAACAACCGAATGCCCTAAACACCGGTGTTCCCACTTCTATCATCGAAGCCGGAACTGGGATCAACGCCATCGACCATGCCATTCAACAGCTTTACCAAACCGGTTATATGCACAATCACTTCCGAATGTATGTAGCCAGCCTGGCATGCAATCTGGGCAAATGCCACTGGAAAATTCCGGCCCAATGGATGTATTATCACCTGCTGGATGCCGACTGGGCAAGCAACGCCTGCAGCTGGCAATGGGTAGCCGGTGCCAACAGTTCAAAAAAATATTACGCCAATCAGGAAAACATCAACAAGTTTGACAAGACGCATCAAGTTGCAACTTTTTTGGATACATCTACAGAACTTTTGTCTACCCTGTCAACACCGCCGGCATTAAAGGATGTTCAGCAGTGGTCGGCTTCCTGCCCCTTACCCCAATATCCGCTACCCCGGTTGAAGGCTCACCTGCCAGTCATCCTTTATACACCCTACAACCTGGATCCATATTGGAAAAAAGACATTGAAGCCAACAGGGTTTTGTTGCTTGACGAAGCGCATTTCGGTTCCTATCCGGTAAGTGAAAAAACCCTTGCATTTATAGTTGCGCTGGCCCAGAATATACCCGGCATACAAATCTATGCAGGCCGATTTGAAGAACTAAAAAATGCTAGCCCGGGCAGTGAAATATACTTCAAGGAACATCCTTTTTTCAATCACTATAACGGGCATAGAGAAGAAAGGGACTGGTTGGCACCTTCAGTAAAAGGGTATTTTCCGTCTTTCTTTGCCTATTGGAAGAGGGTGGAAAAAATAATCAAAGAAGAGTACGCCGGATGAGCAAACAGCCCATCAATGTGGTATGGCTGAAGCGGGATCTGAGGACCCGTGATCATCAACCGCTGATGGTGGCCGAAGAACAGGGTTTGCCCTACCTCATCTTATTTTTATGGGAACCCCAAATGATGTCCTATCCGGATACCTCCCTGCGACACCTTTGGTTTCAATACCAAAGCATAACGGATATGGACAAGCGATTACGTCCTTTTGAAAAGGAAGTAACACAATGCTATGGAAATGCTGAACCCGTATTTGAATGGCTCATCGGGCGATATGCTATTAAAAATGTTTACAGCTATCAGGAAAGTGGCCCCTTGCATACTTATTTGCGGGATAAAAAAATGTCGACACTTTTTAAGAAGTCCGGTATTGTTTGGCAAGAATTCCCTAAAGATGGAGTGATCAGAGGAATCAAAAACAGGATCGGCTGGGATGCAAGCTGGCATGCCAGTATAAATAGCGAAGTGTTTACTCCCAATTTTAGCCACCAAACCAGTCTAGATTGCCATCACCCCTTTGCACTTCCTGTTGACATTTTGTCGAAGATAAATCAGGAAACCAGCCGTTTTCAGCAGGGGGGAGAAACCACAGCCCAGGCACGACTGAAACATTTTCTGCATACTGAATTACCTTCTTATGCCAGGCATATCTCCAGCCCCAGTCTGAGTCATGACTCGTGCTCGCGGTTGTCTCCTTATCTGGCATGGGGTAATATATCTGCAAAACAGGTTTATCAGGCTTGTGAAAATGAGAGGCCCCATCTACCCGGTAAGCCTCTTGATTTTTTTCTGGCCCGCCTATTCTGGCGTTCTCATTTCATTCAAAAATTTGAGACAGCCTGTGAATATGAAAGTAAATGTATCAATGCCGGCTACGAAGATGTGCCCTGGGTCCGGGACGAAAGTAGGTACGAAGCGTGGTGCAAGGGTCAAACAGGCTTCCCTCTGGTAGACGCTGTTATGCGCTGCATCAGGGCTCAGGGTTGGATTAATTTCAGGATGCGCGCAATGATCGTTTCCTTTGCCTGCCACCATCTTGAAATGGACTGGAAAAAAATCAGTCATTACCTGGCACGGTTATTCCTGGATTACGAACCCGGCATTCACTATCCGCAATTACAAATGCAGGCGGGTGTGACGGGCATCAATACCATCCGCGTATACAATACTGTCAGCAATAGTCTGGAACACGATGCGGAGGGTACGTTCATTAAAAAATGGGTACCCGAATTAGCGGGCTTACCGGTACCGCTGATCCATACTCCCTGGAAAATGACCGCCATGGAACAGCTTTTATATGGTGTTGAATTAAACAAGCACTACCCTGCTCCTATTGTCTCGCCGGATGAAAAAAATGGGAAGATAAAAAAGTTGCTTTGGGACAAACAAAAAGATCCCATGGTGGTAAAAGCTGCCGAAAAAATCAGGAAAAAACTCAACAGACCCCAATAAAATGAACTTTCCCGGATTGGGTGCGATTAACAGAAAAATAACACGTTAAGTTCCTTGTTTTACAACAATCCTTATAAATTATTGATTTACTGAAAATTAGAAAAACAAACAACCGGTTTACCAAATCGACCTTTTTCATCCGCTCATAATAACAAGTTAATATCACCAATAAATATTTGGTTTTAAGACGAACTGCATAATTTTCCGATATAAAACAATATCGAAATGGGGTTCGACAAAATTTTATTGACTTTTGGGACAAAACTGTCCATTGCCTTACTGATTTTTACTACCTGGGCATTCTCCAATCTGGATGCCCAAAACACTGCACCTATTAAATGGAAGTTGAATGAAGATGGCAGTCGCTATTTTCAGATGACTTTTCTCAACCAGGCCTGGGTCAGGTACAACCAGCACAATGATGGCACCACCATTGAATCGGAAGTCAGTAAAAGTGGATTTGACACAGGCTTGAGAAGAACCAGAATTCAAATGTTCGGTCAAATCAATGATCGTACATTTTTATATTTTCAATATGGTCAAAACAACTTCAACGCCCAAACCAATATCAATGGCAACAGAAAAATTGCTGCCTTTTTTCATGATGCACTGTGCGAATACCGCGTAAGCAAACAAAACCAACTGAAATTAGGCGCAGGACTGACCATTGCCAACGGCTTATCCAGATTTTCGCAACCGAGCATTGGCACCATCATGACCATGGATGTACCTGTTTTTGCGCAGACAACCGTGGATCAAACCGACAATTTCAGCAGAAAGCTAAGTGTGTATGCAAGGGGACAGATAGGTAAAATAGATTACCGATTTGTTTTGAGCGAGCCTTTTCCTGTGCAATCCAACGGTACCTCACCGGCTCCCATAAGCAATTATGCATCTTTTTCTCCCATTGGCCACCACTGGCAACAACAGGCCTATGTAATTTATCAGTTTTTTGAACACGAAGGGCACCTTACACCATATATGACGGGCACTTATTTGGGTCAGAAAAAAGTATTCAACATAGCAGCCGGCATTATCTACCAAAAGAAGGCCAGTTATTTGAAAGGGGCTGCCGGTGATACCCTCTATCAGGACATGATGCATTGGGCTATAGAAAGTTTTTTGGATATCCCTCTTAACAAAGAAAAAGGTAGCGCTTTAAATGCCTATTTGGGTTATTTTAATACGCATTACGGCGACAATTACCTTAGGTATAATGGGCTGATGAATCCTGCCAACGGCACTACCCTCACCGGCAATCAAGCCATCAGCGGACAAGGTCCCCTTTATGGCAACTCATATCCCATGTTTGGGACCGGGCACTTATTGTATGCCCAGGCAGGCTATCTGCTTCCTTCCAAGCAAGGTCACGGGCAATGGCTACCATATGTTTCCTGTTCCTATGCCTCCTATGAAAGGTTGAATGGTTTGAAAACCTTTGTCATTGATGCAGGTATCAACTACCTCATCCAGGGTCATCAATCCAAAATCACCCTCAATTTTCAAAACAGGCCCACCTATGGCATTGACAATGGAACTGTGATAGCCGGTGAAAGGAAGAACAGCCTGATACTACAATATCAGATTTTTATATAAGCATGTGTCAGCCTGTGACAGGTTGAAAGAATGTCATTAAACTTATAAGGGAAAAAATTACTTACTTTTGGAACAAAAAATTGATTTGTTTCCACTAGCTACCAAATTTTTTAAAAATTACAAACCCTCTACTAGCTGGCCTTATCCATCGAATTGGCTTGTTTTGAGTTTACTTTTATTTGTGGGGTGCGCGCCCAAATTGACCTACACAAATGTACAGGGCTCATTTGAAGGCAGCATACAACGGTACGAATTTAACTCCTCCTACATTGGAAAACGAACCGTAGATGTTTGGCTGCCCGACAACTATGATTCTATGCAAGCTGTCAGCGTACTGTACATGCAAGATGGACAAATGCTGTTTGATGCTCAGGGCACTTGGAACCAAAAAGAGTGGATGGCAGATGAAACCATAAGCAGACTGTTGCGGGCAGACAGCATAAAAGGTCTTATTGTTGTTGCCATCTGGAATGCCGGTGCAGACCGCCATTCAGAATACATGCCACAGAAAGTATACGAAGCATGTCCTGCAGCATTCAGGGATTCGTTGACCCAAAATGGGGGGCAATATCCCTTGTTTACCCGACCCGTATATAGTGACCAATATTTGAGGTTCATAGTTAAGGAGCTCAAACCGTTTATTGATAAAACCTATAATGTAGACCCACGGTCACTGGCTACTGTGGTAGGTGGATCCAGCATGGGGGCTATGGTCTCTTTGTATGCCTTATGCGAATACCCTGAGGTTTTTGGCGCTGCCCTCTGCATGTCTACGCATTGGTCTGGCACTTTCAGCCTGCCGGGCAATCCCATTCCCAAAACCATGCTGTCATATCTGAGGAATAACTTACCACCGGATAGTAATCACCGCATCTATTTCGACCGAGGTACAGTAGGCCTGGAAAAATTGTACATAGATGCCCAAAGAGAAGTGGATGCGCTGATGCTGACCAAATACAAAGACAACCATCACTACGTTTCCCTTGTCTATGAAGGAGCTGATCACACAGAACAGGATTGGTCAAGCAGACTCGACAAAGCCTTGTTGTTTTTACTACCCAAAAACAAATGATCCATGACCTCCTGGAAAGAATTGTTTCAACTGCCTGAAGAAATTCATTATTTCAACCATGCCTATATGGCTCCCCTGCCTGAACCGGTTGAAAGAGCGGGTATCGAGGGAGTGCGATTTAAGCGGGAGCCCTGGAAGGTAGTGCCGGAAGATTTTTTTCAGACTGCCCAAACCGTTAGACAAAAATTTGCCGGACTGGTCAATTGTGCAGGACATGAGGTAGCGATTATACCCTCTGCATCTTATGGTCTTTCCGCTGCCTGTCAAAATGTAGATCCGGCACTTGGCAACCATGCCATTACTGTGGCACAGGAATTCCCCAGTGGCTATTATGCTGTACAAAGATGGTGTCGCAAAAATGGAAAAACACTAAAGGTGATAACGCCACTATCATTGGGTGAAAACAAGTCCAAGCTTTGGAATGATCAATTACTGGAAGCGATTAACCGGGATACGGCCATGGTTGTGCTTTCATCCATTCACTGGACCGATGGCACTTGTTTTGATCTGGAGGCCATAGGCAAAAGATGTCTGGAAACCAATACAGCTTTAATTGTTGACGGCACACAATCGGTGGGTGCCATGCCGATAAATTTGCAGAACGTCCACCTGGATGCCCTGGTGTGTGCAGCTTACAAATGGCTATGTGGCCCCTATTCATCGGCATTGGCTTATTATGGAGAACGATTTCATCGGGGAGAACCACTTGAAATATCATATCTCAACAAAGAAGGGGCTGTTCATTTTCATAAGCTCATAGAATATACAGATGTATATGAAAAAGGAGCTGCCCGGTTCAACATGGGAGAGTTTAGTCAGTTTATTCACCTGCCGATGTTGGCTGCCTCCCTGGACGTTGTTCAAAGTTGTGACCCTCAAAACATTCAGCATTGGGGTTATCAATTGACTTCATCAATGGTTAACAATCTGAAAGAACGAGGGTGTATTATTGGAGATGCCGCAGGCAGAGGGGCTCATATTCTGGGTATTGGCCTCCCGGAAGGAAATAATATTGAAGCCATTATCCAGGAGCTGAAACAACATCAGTTTTTCGTTTCCAGACGGGGCAACTCCCTTCGTCTTTCTATACACCTATACAATACAAAAGAAGAAGTGGAGGCACTCGAAAAAATAATAATCTCACAGCTTCTTTGATGTCTTATGGATTACGGGCATCTTTGGTTGCTCTTAGAATCAGCCGCAATGACTGATCAAAAGTGAGGTAATTCCAAAGCCAGTTAAAAAATACGAAAACCTTGTTGCGGGTTCCTATGAGGGCCAGCAGGTGAACGATTAACCAAAGCAACCACGCAAAAAATCCATGGAAATGGCCGAGAGCAAAGTCCACTACCGCCTGGTGCCTGCCAATGGTGGCCATGGAACCTTTATCTTTATAAACGAAGGGTTTTATTGATCTCCCTGACAAATTATTAGCAAGATTTTTGGCCTGTTGCAGGGCTACCTGGGCTACCTGAGGATGACCATTGGGATATTGTTCATCCGACATAAAGGCAATATCACCCAGGGCATAAATGTCTTCATAACCGGCAACCTTGTTGAAAGCATCAACTTTGATACGATTGCCTGCCATATATTCGGCTTTGTCCAGACCTTTGAGGGTATTGCCTGTGATACCGGCTGCCCATATCACTTTACGGGTAGTAATGACCTGCCCATCTGACAAGGTTACAGCATGATCAGAAACATCGGTTACCCTGGTATTTTTGATGATGTTTACCCCCATGTTGGTCAAAAAATTTTCGGCCGCTATGCCTGATTTTTCAGACATGCCGGGTAAAAGTCTGGAGCCGCTGTGAATGAGGTAAACATCTACTTCGCGGTGATCCAATTCCAGGTATTCCTTGGGCAGGATGTACTGTTTCAATTCAGCCAGCGCTCCGGCCATTTCTACACCAGTTGCTCCTCCACCTACGACTACCGTATCAATAAATGACTGTCGCTCCTCATGGTCTCTTGTTATAAGTGCAGATTCAAAATCCCTGAGAATCTGGTTGCGCAAGTACATGGCTTCTCCCGTACTCTTCAGACTAAAGGCATATTTTTCTATGTTGGGATTGTTGTAAAAGTTGGTTCTGGCACCGATTGCGATGACCAGCATATCGAAATTACACCGGCCTATGTTGGTAAGCAGGTATTTTTCTTCCGGAAAAACCTCTACTACTTCTGCCATCCGGATGTGGACATCCTTCTTTTTTTGAAAGATTTTCCGCAACGGGAAACTGATACTACTGGGCTCGAGACCACTCATGGCCACCTGATACAAAAGAGGTTGAAACTGATGATAATTGTGGCGGTCAAAAACCACAACCTGAAAACCTTTGTTAACCAATCGTTTAGCTAATGTCAAGCCGGCAAAACCGGCACCCACAATAACGAGGCGGGGTTTTTCGGTTTCAGGAATGTTCACAAAGGTTTGTCCAGACATTGATTTCTTTTTCTCGCTGCAAAGTTATAATTTTAGGAGACAGAAATAAGGGCTTATTCTAAACAGAATATTCCCTTGTTCGTGTGTATTCAACATTTAAGATTTAAAACCCTTTTACATTATATGCAATATTCAGTTAAAGACAGATTTTTAAAATACGTACAAGTAGACACTGAAGCTGACCCCAATAGCAGCACATCACCTTCATCCGAAAAACAAAAAAACCTTACGTCCATAATCTTAGGGGAATTAAAAGAGATGGGTATTGAGGCTACCACCAATGACAGTGGATACATTTATGCTTCATTGCCTTCCAATACAGGTCCGGGCAAGGATAAAATATTCTTCTGCGCCCATTTGGACACGGCACCGGATTGTTCCGGTAAAGATGTGAAACCCATTGTGCACTCCAATTACCAGGGGCAAGACATCGTTTTGCCGGATGATGTATCTCAGGTAATTTCTCCCAGCCGGTATCCTGCACTCAAAAATAAAATTGGCCATGACCTCATTACGGCCAGCGGCCTTACCCTATTGGGTTCTGATGATAAATCGGGAGTTGCCATCATTGTAGATGCTTTCTATCAAATGGTTAAAAACCCTGCCCTGCCACACGGTGAAGTAAAAATGCTACTTACAACCGATGAGGAAATTGGCAGGGGCGTTAGTCATGTAGATCTTCAAAAATTGGATGCAGATTACGGCTACACCCTCGATGGTGGGGATCTGGGAGCCATAGAATTTGAAAATTTTTCTGCCAACAAAGCGGTGATTGAAATTACCGGAGTAAGTGCCCACCCGGGTTATGCCAAAGGTAAGATGGAAAATGCCATTAAAATTGCTTCAGAAATTGTTGCCCAGTTTCCAAAAGATTCTTTGTGCCCTGAAGCAACGGATGGCATGCAAGGCTTCATCCACCCCAATTCTATTGAAGGCAAGTTGGAATCGGCTAAAATTGAATTGATCTTGCGCGACTTTGTGACGGCCAAACTGGATGAACAGAAAGATTACCTTGAAAAAATTTGTAAAAAGGTAATGACCGGTTATCCACATTCAAGTTATACCATCACCGTCACTGAACAGTACCGCAATATGAAAGATGTTTTGGACCAACATCCACGGGTAATGGAAATTGCAGTTAAAGCAGTTGAAAATATTGGTGTAACACCCAAGCAAGGTGCCATCAGGGGAGGAACCGACGGTGCTGTTTTGTCTCACAAAGGACTGCCTTGTCCCAATCTTTTTGCAGGCGAACAAGCCATCCATTCCAAACACGAGTGGGTTTCTGTTCAGGATATGGAGAAAGCAGTAGACATGGTTTTGGAAATTTGCAAATTGGCATCAGCCTGACCCCATCGCCCATGGAGTTTATCCTCAAGTACCACGATGCCATAGACGAATTTCTGCAGCAAAAACTGCCGAAAGGCGAGCCCTCCTCTTTGTACCAACCCATTACCTATTTGATGTCGTTGGGTGGCAAAAGAATCAGACCCGCACTTGTGCTTTTAGCTTGCGATATCTTTAAAGGCAATTGGAAAGATGCGCTTCCTGCCGCTTACGCTATGGAGGTCTTTCACAATTTTACCCTCATGCACGACGACATTATGGACAATGCCGGTCTGAGAAGGGGCAAGGCTACCGTCCATGAATTGTACGATGTCAACACAGCTATCCTTTCCGGAGATGCTATGCTGATTCACAGTTACGAAATGTTGTCATCATACCCGGGTGCAATTCTTCCCTCGTTGCTCAAAGGCTTCAACACCATGGCACTACAATTGTGTGAAGGGCAGAGAATGGATATGGATTTTGAAACCAGCAAAGAAGTAAAAATTGCAGATTATCTGAAAATGATTGAATACAAAACTTCTGTACTGCTGGCATGTGCCTTACAGACCGGCGCTCTGATCGCTGGGGCAAGTGAACAGGACCAGTCTCATCTTTATGCTTTTGGCATCAACTCAGGTATTGCGTTTCAAATTCAGGACGACTTGCTGGATGCCTTCGGAGAGGCAGATAAAGTGGGCAAGCAGGCTGGCGGCGATATACTGCAGGGCAAGAAAACATACTTGTATCTAAAGGCGGTTGAATTGGCAGACAGTGCCCAGCTGGAAAAACTTCTGACCTATTACGACCCCAAAAGCGTTTATTCCGACGAAGAAAAAATTGAAGCAGTAAAACGTATATTTATAGATACGGGGGCTAAGGAATATGCACACCAAGTGAGAGATGCTTATAATGACCTTGCCAAGTCACATGTCAAACCATTGAATATTGGTGATGCCTCTAAAAATGATTTGATGCAATTTGCTGATTTTATGGCCGCCAGAATAATGTAGCTGGCATTAACGCCGTTTTTATGAACTTCGTTTAATACAGATAGACCATGAGACCACTTTTTTTCCTCCTTTGTATATTGCTGAGCACCGCCGTGGCTGCGCAGTTTGGTCTGCGTGCCGGATACGGTACCAGTCACTTTGCCGATTGGCAAGGATTCGCCTACAGCCGCATAGATGATAGAAATGCCAGCTTTTTGCCCAATGGTTATAGTGTAGGCGTAGATTATTGGTTCAGACTCAAAAAAAGAAGGATTGAATTTATGCCTGAGGTAGGCTATGCTCAGTTTTCGCCCTCTTCGGTTGACGGTGTGGATTATAAACTCGCATCCATCAACGCCATTTTTAATGTCCACATCTATCCCCTGGATCTGGCAGAAGATTGCAATTGTCCCACTTTTTCAAAGCAGGGAAACACCATTAAAAAGGGATTTTTTATTCACGCAGCCCCCGTGTTCAGGTATTACCTGCAAAATGCCAAAGGTATATCAGAAATTACCTCAAAATCAGCAGCCGTTGGATTCAGAGCCGGGCTGGGTATTGACATAGGACTCAGCAATTTTCTTACTTTATCACCCATGGTCGCATATGAATATACTTCTGCTGCCAATTGGAAAAACCTGGCTGCCGCCAAAGACACACCCATAGATAATGGAGATATATCTTCAAATCACTCAGGTATAACCGGTTTGATACGAATTGGTTTCCGATGGAATGAAGGAAGGAGAAGAAGATAAATGTGAAATTTAACCTATTTAAATTATGTTGACTTATTTTTTACTGATACTTGGTTTTGCCTTGCTCATCAAAGGTGCAGATCTGTTGGTTGATGGTGCAGCTTCATTAGCCAAAAAATACAATATATCCAATATCGCCATTGGTTTGACCATTGTTTCTTTTGGGACTTCATCTCCCGAATTAATAGTGAGCGTGTTGGCAAGTATAAATGGCAACACAGATATTGCCATTGGCAACGTTGTGGGATCCAACATAGTAAATATCCTTTTCATTTTAGGAGTTTCTGCTGCTATTTATCCTCTTGTTACAAAAAGCAACACCATTTGGAAAGAGATTCCAATGAGTCTATTAGCAGCATTGATGATGTTTGTTTTAGCGAGTGACCACCTCATTGATGGAAACAACTTTTCCATGTTATCCAGAATTGACGGTATTGTACTACTTTCATTCTTTATCATCTTTATATATTACACCGTTGGCATATCCAAAGTTGAAACTGATGACAGCCCCGAAATAGAAATTCCTGCTTTGAGTTCTGTCAAGTCAATCTTTTTCATAGTATTGGGTCTGGCTGGGCTTGTTGTTGGTGGAAAATGGATTGTCGACGGGGCAGTCCACATGGCAAGAAGTTTGGGTATCAATGAATCCTTAATTGGTTTAACCATTGTAGCAGTAGGAACCTCACTCCCTGAATTGGCTGCGTCTGCTGTAGCTGCGTATAAAAAGCAAACCGATATTGCCATTGGAAACGTCGTTGGTTCCAACATATTCAACATCTTTTTTATCCTTGGTATCAGTTCACTGATCAAGCCTCTACCTTTTAACCAGGGCACTGCCATCGATGTGATGGTGGCCTGCTTTGCCAGCATCCTGCTGTTTGCAATGCTTTTTGTGGGTAAAAAACATACCATAGAAAAATGGCAGGGTCTGTTTATGATTTTAATTTACGTGGGTTATATCGTTTTTCTGATCAACACCAAATAAGCACTAATAAAAAAGATACCTGAGCTTACTCAATAATATGAGTTACTGCTCAGGTATTTTTTAACGTATTCATCAACACCATCCTCGAGCGCGGTAAATGTCATATAAGGAAACTGAGCAAACCACTTCTCCATATTGGCTTCGGTAAAATACTGGTAGGTGTCTCTGATATCCAATGGGGTATCTATAAATTCAATATTGGGTTCAACACCCATAGCATAGAATGTATTGAGTGTAAGATCAAGAAATGTACGCGCTTTTCCGGTACCTGCGTTGTATATGCCGTTCATAATGTCATTGCGCTCCATGATTCCGGTACACATATTGACAATATCCTTAACATAAATAAAATCCCGGCTTTGGTGGCCATCTTCTATGCCTGCTCTGTGAGACCTGAATAATGACATCTTACCCTGCTCACGTATTTTGTTGAAACTATGCATGATTACGGAAGCCATTCTTCCCTTATGGTATTCATTGGCTCCGTATACATTAAAAAACTTTAATCCTGCCCATTTGGGAGGAGCCATTTCCTGTTCTAAGGCCCACAAATCAAAATGTTGCTTGCTCCAGCCATAGGGATTTAAAGGCTGTAACTTCGGAATAAGGGTCTCGTCATCGTTAAATCCCAGACTTCCATTGCCATAGGTGGCTGCACTGGATGCATAAACCAGGGGAATGTTGTTTTGCGAACATATATTCCATACATCCTTGCTGTATTGAAGGTTGAGCCTGTCAAACAAAAGCGTATCGGTTTCTGTTGTATCCGTTCGCGCCCCCAGATGAAAGACAAATGAAACATCCCCGGCATGCTGTTGAAACCAGGAAATGAAAACATCGCGCTCCACTTTTTGCCTCCACTTTTTATTGACCAGATTGGGTTCTTTGTCCATTCTGGAAAAATCATCCACCAAAATCAATTCATTTCCCAAACCCAGCTCATTGAGTCTTCCGACCAAATAACTGCCAATAAAGCCGAAAGCACCGGTTACTACAATCATCTGTTTTTATTTTTTACTATGGTTTTAATGTGTTTTAATGCCCTTACCCCTTCGGCAGTACTCATCAATTGGAAGCCCTTGGCCAAATGATGATTTACAATACGTGTATACAGTTTCCAGTGCCGGTGGATAATAACACATGCCTCCCAAAAGCCAACTTTTGGGTCATAAATATGCAAGGGTTCAGACTTTCCACCATTGACTTCAATGATTTTAAACGACCCTCTGCGAATAGCCTCTATATCACTGGCTTTCAGGTCGAGCCTGCAAAAATCAATACCCTCTACTTTTTGCATGCAGGTATCGATACCTTCTACCAATGCGGCATCAATCTCATTTTGTAGTGAATGAAAAGTCGAACCTTGTGCGTAATTTCCAATGGTATGTAAGACTATTTCTTCTCCCTGAAGGGGAATCTTGTTGTTGTGTTGAGTCAAAACAGCTTGCTTATTGAGGTAAGCATGGCTGTGTTTGTTGATGAGCTCATGCAGGGAAGTAGATCCATCGCCGGTTACCCTGGGATATTTTTTTTCGATAAAAGAAAAAACGCCTTTCTCCTTTGCGCCAACTCTGTAAAAAAGAACAGAAAATTCGCGGGGCAAATCTATGTATTCCTGCACAATAAAATGATCGCGGGAACTAGCACTTACATAGTCAGAAAGTTCTTTTTCATTTTCACATACTTTTACGGCAATTCCTTTCAGACCAATATCGGGCTTTATTACCAGTGGAAATGCCAATAAACCGCTGGCCAATGCTTGTAATATTTGATCGCTATCCAGCGCAGTTGAAGTATATGGCAAAAATTCCTTTGGAAGCAGTGGATAGATATCCGACTTTTTCTCATTCAGCATGCCCGCGTGTAGGATGGCGGGATTGGCAGCACCGTACCAGGTAAAACTCCTGTACCAGGCAGATAAGAGCCAGTAGTATAAAACCGATTGCCTATAAAAAAGCAACGACTTCCAGAAACCCTGATCCGCCCATTTCATCATTTACCCATCTCTTTGTAATAGATGAGATACCAATCGTTGTCCATTTTGGCAAACCTGCGCACCATGGTAAACTGACCGGTTCCATCTTCGATGTTTTCTGTGACAATATCGCTAAACGACAAAAAACTTCTTGAAAAAGATCCGCCCATATCACTGTATGGCTTATGGATAACCCAATCTTTTTTCTGCCACCTGAAACTTTCATCTACCTCCGATGCACCATCCCTCAAAGCAGGTCTGCCTTCGAGTGGGAAAACGATATGCGCCATCTGAAACGCTGTATCCCTGTGAAATTTTTCGTAGAATGCTTCAAAATCTGGAGGTAATGACTGTACCTTGTTTTCAGCATCAGCTGTTGAAGGCTTGTCTCCTTTACAACTTATCAATGCAGAAAAAATCAACACAAATAACCCCAATTGAAATTTACCCAATTTTATCATTTTTGTATATTTCATTAACAATATATACCAGGATACAATCTTCCATACGTTCAAAACTAAGTTCATATTGTGCCTCAAAGTCACGTTTCAGGACTTTTCCCATACACCTGCAGGTTTCCAGATTGATATCATAGACCAGCAACTGTGTTTTGAAGTCAACACTACCCTTGCCATACGCTTTAAACAAACATTCTTTTGCCCCCCAGGCCACATGCCACAACAACATCTGATCAGAACCAGTCAGCTTATCTTGCTCATCCATTGACAAAAACTTGGGCACAATGCGTTGTATCTTTGGCTGATATACCTGGATATCAATTCCCGTTGCGAAATCACTGAGAATAGCAGCGGTATAGACACCCGAATGACTCAACGAAATGTGATGCCAGTTGCCCTCCAAATAGGGTTTGCCCCTGTCGTCTTTCCATGTTACCAGGCGTTCATCTCTACCGGTGAGCAGGTGCAGCAGATAGCGGGAAGACAACCATTCCGAATATTTTCGGGGTTGCAAGGTCTTTAATTCTTGTTCTTCAATTGGATGAAGATGAATACCCTGGAGAAAAAAAAGATCCCCTTCCTCAGCGTTCCAAACTCCGAGGCGAACTCCGTTTTCATGGTCTTTTTCGTAAACAAGTGGCATAAATGCTTGTTGCAATTACAGCGGGCAAGATACAAAATCCGATCCAATGACAGGCATGCGGATGCTTGTAAGGTAGCACAATTACCCTTATTTTTGACACCATTAAACAATTATGGCCGATCTAATTTTTTCCAAATTAAAATCCTGCTCAGGCCACCGGGGAGCCGTTTATGGCTTATGCGAAGGACCCGACGACCAATTTTTCTCTTGCGGTGGGGATGGCTACCTGGTCATGTGGTCCACAAAGGAACATGATACAGACGGACAGCTCATAGCCAGAACTGAAAAACCTCTTTTCTGCTGTGCCTTTTCACCTGAACTCAACAAAGTGGCTTGTGGGGGCATGGATGGAATTTTATACCTGATTGATCTGCAAAATCAATCGATTTCACTGGCATCCAAACTGCATGGATCGGCCATTTACAGCATTGGTTTTTACGGAAATGTCATTCTGAGCGCAGGATCGGATGGCATGTTGTGTATTATGGATGTCCGGGACACTAATCGGGTTAAAAAAATAAAACTTGGCAGCCAAAATCTGCGATGTTTGTTCGAAATGGATGCATTGATTTATGTAGGTTCCAGCGATGGCTGTATTTATACCATTGACCCGGCAACCTGGGAAACGTCATCACAATTCCAGGCTCATTCCAACAGTGTTTTCAGCATTATCGCGGACGAAAATCAACTTTATTCCGGAGGACGGGATGCACTGTTGAAAATCTGGCAGAAAAAGGTTCATCAAAAGGATCCTCTTGAAATCAAAGCCCATATGGGCACAGTCAACAGCCTTTGCTTTTACCATGATTGGTTGGTTTCAGCCGGCAGAGACAAACAACTTAGAATCTGGCAACGCGATGGAAAATTGGCAGAGAGTAAAACGCCTATTACAGGCGGGCATTTTCATTCGATCAATAAGGCAATCTGGCACCGTAAATCGGATGTACTCATCAGTGCATCGGATGACAAATCCATCATTGTATGGCAGGCTTTGCCTATGGCGTGAAATCTCTATTGCGGGCTACCATTCGGCCATAGTTCAAATCGCGGTGCGAAGCAGCATATTTATTGACCAAAACATCAAATCCATTGTCAGTAAAATAAGTCTCCAATCGGGCAGCCGTGTATTCCACATTTTTTAAATCGTGAAATTCCATAGAAACAACGTGAATTTGACTCAACGTTTCTTTATCCATCCGAAAAAGGATTTCATATTCTGCGCCCTCACAATCCAACTTAAGAAAATTTACTTTTTCAAGGTTGTGCAACTTCATGAGCTGTCGAAGGGTAACGCCTTCAACTTCAACATAAGGTTTGATGTCCGTTCCTTTGTTGTCTGAAACAATCGAATGGTTTACCGATTGACCTCTGTACAGCTTAACTGTTTCATTGTTATAATGCAAAGCCGCTGCAGCCACCTTTACATTGCTGATTTGATTTCGTTGAAGATTGTTCCTCAAAAAAGCCAGGTTCTCTGCATCCGGCTCAACCGCCAAAATACGACTCGTCTTCGCGGTATTTCGTGAAGCAAATATGGAAAAATAACCTCTGTGGGATCCAACATCAACGATCGTGACTTCTTCGTAAAATGGAAAGTACGCTGCATATTCTCTTTCCGTAAAAACCATGGCAAGGGTTTCCAGATTTTCAAGATTGCCACGCATACCGAAGCTGAGAGCATTTTCAGCCAGTATTTTTTTAAACCTGGCAACCCTGATCAACCAGGTTATGGGTTTCAGCAACAAGGCAATAAGATTATAAATACCCGCCACTTTTAAAGGGAATATTTAAATTGCAGACAAAGCCAAGCATCTTTCTGGTCCTTGTGCTGGAAAAGAAATTGATGACCTTCAAATGTATTGACAATGACATCAAAGTCACCTTCTAAAATACCTGATAACAGCAAGGTGCCTCCCGGTTGGGTAAGTTCTGCCAATCTTTGTGCAGATTGAGTAAGCACATTGCGATTGATATTGGCCAAGACAACATCAAATTTTTGATCCGATATTTCTTCCAGACCTCCTTCCAATACCTCAATGTTGTCTATGCCATTGACGCCTGCGTTCAGGAGCGAATTCAGATAACTTTCGTGCTCAATATCGATGGCAACCATTTGCTCAGCACCCAGCATGGAAGCAAATATGGCCAAGATACCGGTGCCACAACCAAAATCAAATACGCGTTTATTATCCCATGTCAAATTGGCCATCTGTTTTAACATCATAAAGGTAGTCTGGTGATGTCCTGTACCAAAAGCCATTCTGGGATGTATCGTAATTTCGTAGGGAAAGCCGGGATCTTTTGGGTGAAATTCAGCCCTTACCCGGCACACACCCGGCACCTCGACCGGACTAAAATTGGACTCCCATACTTCATTCCAATTTTGATAAGGCAAATTGCCCCAGGTTCCGATCAATGAAAACTGTTGCAATATATCTTCGGTTTGTTGTTTAAATGCATCGTTGTAAAGGGACTCTTCCAGATAAGCAACCATTTCATTTTCATTTTCTTCAAAGGCTTCAAATCCGGCCTCTGATAAGATTGCCATCAACGCCTCGTTGCCTCCGGGCACAGTGAGCAGTACATAATTTCCCGCCATAATTATTGTTTTTTCTGAAATGATAAGGTAGAACAGGCAACTCCAAAATAGGGCGGTAATTTTTCCGGATGGACTGATTCAAAACCGATCCGAATCAATGCCAGGTGGTGAATGGCGTGGTCATATCCATACATCAGTTCTCTCCCTAACGAGGATGTTATAGTAGACTTATCCTCTTTAAATCCTTCTGAACAAACTACGCTGACAAGTAATGATTCATCTATATTTTCGAATCTCTCCATCAATTGTTCCAAATGTTCAAGGGCAACATCCATGGAAAGTTCAATCAACTCATTGCGTTCCCTGCAGTTGTAATCAATCAATCCTGAATTCATGCCTTCCGCCAGCGCTTTGTAAAAATCATGGATATGCCTCACATGCTGTCCAAGGGTTGCCTGATTCAACACCTCCAGGGGTTCAGCGTAGCGATGTGATTCCATTTTTTCATCCATCCACCTGAGTTGCTGGATGATGGATTGTATGCCTGTGGTAATTTCTTTACTCATTATTCAGGTCTGTTGGCTGCTTGCAGTGTATTCAACATCAGAGCGGTAACGGTCATTGGACCCACTCCACCGGGCACAGGGCTCAGGTAACTACATTTATACTGCAGACTGTTGAAATCTACATCGCCGGTAAGGCTGTATCCTGATTTTTTACTTGGGTCTTCTACTCTATTGATGCCCACATCAATGACAACGGCTCCATCTTTTACCATGTCTGCTTTCACAAAGCGAGGTATGCCAATGGCTGCAATCAGTATATCTGCTCTTCTCAATTCTTCTGCCAGATTTGCCGTTTTGCTGTGTGCAAGGGTCACAGTGCAGTTGCCCGGATATCCCTTGCGCGCCATCAAAATGCTCATGGGACCACCAACGATGTTGCTCCTTCCCAAAACGACACAGTGCTTGCCTTCAGTGGGTATATTGTACCGCCTCAGCATTTCTAAAATGCCAAAAGGAGTAGCAGGCAAAAAGGCTTTCATGCCCTGCGCCATCTTACCGAAATTCATCGGATGGAAGCCATCCACATCTTTTCGGGGATCAATGGCGAGGTTTATTTTTTGTTCATCTATGTGTCTGGGCAAAGGCAATTGAACAATGTATCCATCAATAGCATCATTCTTATTCAGCTTTTCTACTTCAGCCAATAACGCCTCTTCTGAAATATCACCCGGCAGGCTGACCAGCGTGGAGCCGTATCCCACATCTTCACAAAATTTAATTTTGGTGCCTACGTAAGCCTTAGATGCCGGATTCTCGCCAACCAGAATAGCAGCCAGATGAGGGGGCCTTTTTCCTGCCTCAACCATCTTTCTGACTTCTTCTTTTAACTCCAGTTTGACATCTTCTGCCAATTTCTTGCCATCCAATAGTACCATAAATAGTGGTTTTGGGCCAAATTTACCAAAATTCAGCGAGTCACCGACCTGATTTTCGGTTAAGCCTTGTCATTCCATTCTATGATTTGCTGAATATGATGAGTTTACAGCCAAATTAGGGGTAAAACAAACCATGAAAAAACCATGATCAAAACAATGGCTATTATATTCAGGACAAAGCCGGTAAGTACCATGTCTTTGAAACGTATGTGGCCACTGGCAAAGACAATGGCATTGGGTGGCGTAGCCATGGGCATCATGCCGGCGCAACTGGCAGCAAGTGTCATGGGTATGCCCAGTAATACAGGATTGAGATGCAGGCTGTCTGCCATGGCAGATACCAGTGGTGCAAAAACAATGACCTGGGCAATGTTGCTCATAAATTCACCAATGAAAAGAGAGAAAACAATGACCAGCAATACCAGCATGGCCGTATTCTGCCCGAAGGTTGCCAGCCACTGGCCTGTTTTTTGAATAAGCCCCGTATTTTCAAGTCCGTCGGCAAGGGCTATACCTCCACCAAATAGCAGCAGGATGCCCCAGGCCATTTTATGGGTATCTTGCCAGTCCAGCAGAGCGTGTCCTTTTTTTTCTGAAGGCACCACAAAAAGGGCTATTGCGGCCATAATTGCAATCATCGTATCATCCAGTTTTACCCATGATTGCAGATCATTGATGAGGGATCTGAATATCCAGAGAGAAGCGGTAATTACAAAAACGGCCATAACTCTTTGTTCTGAAACGCCCGGTTTTCCCAATGCTTTTTTCTCTGATGCCACATAGGAAGCGGCTGCGGTTGATGCTTGAATGTTGTTGGGAAACAACCAACGTACCATAACCCAATAAAGAGCAATCAACAAAAGAACTGAAATGGGTGCACACAATAAAAACCACTTAAAAAAGTCGAGTTCCTGCCCATATCGCTCAAGAAAATATCCCGCGTATGCTACATTGGGTGGCGTACCGATAATGGTAGCAATGCCCCCAAAATTACTGGCATAGGCGATAGCCAACATAAGGGTAAGGGCGAAGTTGCGGTTATTCCCCTGGTGGTTTTGGTGATCCATTACACTAATGACCGACATGGCTATAGGGTACATCATCATCGTAGTAGCTGTATTACTTAGCCACATGCTCAAAAAACCTGTGGCCAGGATGAAGCCCAGTACAATTCTATTACCACTGGTTCCGGTGGTATGGATGATGTTTAAGGCTATCCTTTTATGCAAATTCCATTTCTCTATGGCCAGTCCCAGCATAAAGCCACCAAAAAACAAATAGATAGCCGGATTGGCATAGGATGCCGCCACTGCATCGGTTTTTTGGATGCCCAGCAAAGGAAATGCTACTAAAGGGATCAGGGCTACAACCGGCATGGGCAAGGCTTCGCTGACCCACCAGATGACCATTACTATGCCCGTGGCTACCGCTCTCCTTGCCGGTTCATCAAAACTGGCAGGAGCAAACAGATAAAATAACAGGGCAAGAGCAAGGCCTGTGACCAAAAAAAAATACGATGATTTCCACCAATTCATGAAAGCCAAGGTACTATTTTACACACAAATAGAAAAGTCTTTGCCGGTATACCTGCAAATTGTTTAAAACCTGTTTATCTTTAAATATGGCAGGAAAAAAGATGACAAACATTTTCCACCCGGAACGATTCCAGGGCTGGGGTAAAAAATCCAACTACTTTGAAGGATGGTATTACAAATGTGTGAGTGCGGAAGGGCACCATGCCTTTGCCATCATACCCGGCATTGCCATCGATAAAAATGGACAAGGGCATGCCTTTATTCAAATATTGGATGGAAAAGCGAGGACAGCCTCCTACCACAAATTTCCACTCTCAGATTTTAAGCCGTCGGCAGATCAATTTGAAATCAGATTGGGACCCAACTACTTTTCAGCCGATTGTATAGCGTTATACCATTTACCCCTTACGGGCAAATTATCCTTTCACAATGAGGTCAAATGGCCTAAAAAATGGTATTCACCCGGCATCATGGGACCTTTTTCTTTTGCTCCCTTTATGGAATGCTACCATGGCATTGTCAGCATGGGACATCAAATAGAAGGTACTTTACATTACGGAGAAAATGATATCGAATTTACCAATGGAAAGGGGTATTTAGAAAAAGACTGGGGACAATCATTTCCTTCTGCTTATGTCTGGATGCAGTCCAATCATTTCGACAATGAAGCTTATCGTTTTAAGCTTTCTGTGGCTCAGATACCCTGGCTAACCGGCGATTTTACGGGATTTATAGCCGGCTTTTATGACGGCCAAAAACTAATCCGGTTTACTACTTACAATGGCTGTAAATTGCTGTTCAACAGGATCGATGAAAGCGGTGTCCATACAGCCATCGAGCACCCAAAGTATGTTTTAGAAGTAAAAGCCCGTAATGAAAAAGGCACCTTGCTGGCAGCCCCCATCCATGGTTTTATGTCGGGAAGAATAGAAGAGAGTATGACGGCAACTTTGGAAATTCAGCTCACTGACAAAAAAGGCAACCAGCTGATAAACACAACCGGCATTCATGCAGGTCTGGAGATCGCAGGTAAGGTCGAATTGATTGCCAAACCCTAAAGAAAATCAATCCCCGGTTGAAAATTCTTTCGGGTTATGACTATATCACTTATTTTATACCAGGAAGGAAAAACGAATTATTCCACCTCTGCTATCCACCGCTTTATAGTGGTGATTACCTGATTCCTTTCGGCTTCTGTCAGGTTTTTGATCCTGGCCATGGCGTGATCTTTACCGGGAATAAAAAACCAAAGGGCATCTCTTCCTTGACGGGGCCTTACAGCAGTTGCGGACCAGGTATCGCTATTGCCGTTTATATACACAAAACGATCACCATGATCCTGGATCCATTTTTCCACTTCCAGCGTAAAATCCGGTTTAAAGGTCATGGGTTTCTTACCGGGCATAAAAATGGCACTGGGATTTTTACCGGAATCCAGTGCTTTTATCCATTTTTTAAAATGGGTAATATCATATCCATAATAACCCATTTGGGTTCCGGCCTGGTAATAATGGGAAGCATATTTCTGAATGTCTTCATCTGAAAAGAATCCGGGATCAGAAACCTGTAAGAAATGACTGAACAGAGAGTCAGGATCTGCCTTTTCATCCGGAATCATGCTGCAGTTAGAACCCCATTGCCAAAAAGAAAAAGAGTACTCCAGTACAGCATATTCAAAGGCCTGCTCGAGGGTGAGATAGGTAAAATGTTTATCTGCCCCCTTTACAAACCACTTGAGTTTCGCCAAGTATTGATCTCTGTTCTGCAACAATCTTTTTTGAACTTCCTTTATTTTATGCCTGCATTCATCACTACCCACCGTATCGAGAAATTGATAAATACGCTTATCTTCCAGGGAAGTATTCAAAGGAGCCACATAGGGCACAGAAGCGTCCACATCCTCAGGATAAAAATAGCGGTAAAAGATGGTTGTCTGGCCTCCTTTGCTGATACCGGTACTTACCCAGTCTTTGGGGTACAATTTGCGCAACAATTGATTGATGGCATGAAGGTCGGCAGTGGCCTGTTCCAATGTGAGGTACTGATAATCCAGACTATCCGGCATGCTCTTTCCAAAATAACGGTGTTCTACCATTACCTGGTTGGCAGCCAGCATATCACTCAATTCATAAATCCGGTGAGTAGGTCGGTCGTAACCCTCCGTAACCAACACGGTGGGGGCATCAAAAGCCCGGTGAGCAAGGTATACTTTCTGATAAAATGATTTGCCTTGTGGATTGCGATGATCAAGTGGTTGCCTGACCATTAGCTCATATCCTGCTTCATAACCTTTGGGGGTCTCCAGTTTTTTGAATACCACGTCAGGCAGCTCAAACAACAGGGTTTCGAGTTTGGAAATCTGAGCCTCCAATATCAATGGAAAGAGGCAAATGGCCAACCAGCTGGCCCTGATCATCTTTATCCGCATGGTCATTTTATTTTGAAGCCTTGTGCTCTTCATTGATGGCCTGGATGGCGGCCTTGGTGATATCCAATTCTTCTTTTCCAAATAACACACCTCCTGCAGAACCTTTGATCAAAACGTAATCGTATCCTTTTTCTGCAGCTACTTTGGCCAGGTAGTTGTCGATGTTGCTCTTCAGCTTGGCTTGTAATTCTACCAATTTTTTATCCAGAGCCATGGCAGCTTCTTCTCTCTGCTTCATTAGCGACTGCTCTTCTGTAGCCAGATTATCTTGCTGAGCGGCAAATTTTTCTTCCAATGCCTTGAGTTCTACCGGAGGAATATTTTGCGCTCTCTGCTGAGTCTCGTACACATCCCTTTGGAATTTGGCCAACCTTTTTTGGAAAGCTTCGATTTTAGAGGAAATAGTTTTTTCTGCAGCCGTACTTTGGGTCTCCAATGTTTTTTTCTGCTCCTGAAAAAGGTCATATCCTTCCAACAGGGTATCCAGGTTTACATAAACTATTTTCACACCCCCAACAGCGGGTACGTCACCGGCACTGGGCATGGGAGCTGCCTTATCTTCTTTTTTACACGATGCAATGGTCAGGACTACCAGCACCAAAGACCAAATAGAAATTTTTCTCATTGTTAATATTTTCTTGTGGAAAGCAAAGATAAACTTAATGATCGATTTTTTGGGTTTCGTGACCTAAGCTAACACTACCTTTTTATCCGTAATTCTGTATTTGATGCCCTTATAATAATTTAAACTCTAATTATGTTAATTTTATATATTAAACAAATATTTAATGTTTTACATGTGCTTCTGATATTCTGCCATTCATCAGAGCTGCTTTTGATTAAAACCATAAAATCATGCTATATGCCTGAAAAAAGTTATTTTTGAACATCACTAACCAAAATAATCATTTACATTTTTATGGACCAGATTCAGGTTTTTGTTACCGGTGGTACCTTCGACAAGGAATACAATTTTATTACGGGAGAACTCTATTTCAAAGACACCCACCTTCCATCTATGTTTGAAAGAGGAAGATGCACACTGGACATTGATGTAAAAACGCTCATGATGGTCGATAGTCTTGAAATGACAAATGCAGACCGGGAAATTATTGCCTATACCTGCCGCAATGCCAAAGCAGACAGAATCATCATCACCCATGGAACCGACACCATGGTGGATACTGCCAGATTTCTGGCGGAAGATGAAATGACCAAAACCATCGTTATTACTGGTGCCATGATACCCTATGCCTTTGGAACTTCTTCCGATGGATTTTTCAACCTCGGTAGCGCGCTGGCTTTTGTGCAGGTTCTGCCACCGGGTGTTTACATCGTAATGAATGGAAAATACTACAAATGGGACAATGTGAGAAAAAACAGAAACACAGGATACTTTGAGGCATTGGGATGAGCCATATCAAATTGTAAAACCATAGGCGCTGAGGATGTGGCTCTACATCATTAGCGGCATTCTATTGTTGTACCTGCTTATCAGTCTGGGTGTTTATTTTTTCCAGGATTTTATCTTCTTCCGACCTGAAAAGCTACCCAAAGATTTTGCTTTCAATTACGAAAATCTCACTTTTGATGAATACATCCTAGACCTGAAAGAAGACGTCACCATGAGCGGTCTCCATTTTAAGGTCGATAAGCCTAAAGGGGTAGTTTTTTACCTCAAGGGCAATTCCAAAAGCATCAAAGGCTGGGGAAAATTTGCCGTAGATTTCAACCGCAATGGCTACGACGTTCTCATGGTGGATTACAGAGGATTCGGAAAAAGCACAGGCAAAAGAACCCACACTGCTTTAAAAGAGGATCTTCAAATGATCTACAATATGATCAAAACAAAGGTGCCCGAAAAATACATCGTGCTGTATGGCAGGTCGCTGGGATCAGGCTTTGCTACCAAGCTGGCATCTGCCAACAATCCCGGTCTGCTTATCCTCGATGCGCCCTATTACAGCCTGAGTCATGTCGCAAAAAGGTATCTTCCTTTTATGCCGATTGCCTGGGTCATCAGGTTTCCCATTCCTACTTTCAAGTGGCTCAAATATGTCAAATGTCCCATCCACATCATACACGGAACCGAAGACACACTTATACCTTTCAAATCGAGCATCAAACTGGGAACTGTCAATTCAGACAGGGTGAGACTGCATCCCATCATTGGCGGGGGGCATAATAACCTTCACAACTACCCCATGTACCATCAGGTGCTGGATGAAATCTTACAAAAGGAATACCACACCTCATTCGACATTAATAGATCGAGCCTCAACTTTAAAAGAAAATCCCGCAGATGAAGCTGAAAAAATGGGGTACCCCTATCTTATCTTTGTTAGGGGTTCTAATCTTATTCCTGCATTTTGATCTGTATGAAGGTTTGATATTTCGGGGTAAAAAAATGCCCCAACAAACTCATTACAAATTTGATTTTTCCTTTGAAGAATTCAACTTTCAGGCCAATGACGGCGGGCAAATCAATGCAGTTTTGATGAAAACGCAAAAACCATCCAAAGGTATCATTATTTATAATCACGGCAACAAAGACAACCTGAATCGTTGGGCTAATGAAGCGCACTATTTAACCCAATTGGGTTATGATGTAATGGTATACGACTACCGGGGATACGGCAAAAGTAAAGGACAACGAAGCGAGTCGAATTTTTATGGAGACGCCTGGCTTGTTTACCAGCAATGTCTCAAACTTTACCCCGCCGACAGCATAATCGTTTATGGCCGATCACTGGGTACGGGGCCCGCTTCCTGGCTGTCAGCCAATGCCAGGATCAAAGCTATAGTGCTTGAAACTCCCTATACAAACATGACAGATCTGCTCGAGGACCAACTGTTGGGCTTTCCCATGCGCTGGTTTTTGAATTATACTTTCGACAATAGCCTCCATCTCAAAAATACCAAATCACCTGTCTTCATTGTTCATGGAACGGAAGATAAACTTATTCCAGTGCGGCACGCCCATGAATTAGCAGGTACTTTCTCCCATCCCAAATCCCAACTCTTAATCATACCCGGTGGACAACACAACAACCTGCGTAACTACCGCTCTTATCAAAAGAGCCTGGTTGCATTTTTTACTTCAATTGGATTTTAACTAATCGATACGCCAATCAGTACGCCAATGCCATAGGTAATAGCAGCAGCAGCCAAGCCAAACAAAACTTGCCTGAAGCCCGAATACCACACATTTTTTCCGGTGAATAAGGTAATGGCCGAGCCTATTAAAAACAGACCAAAAGCACTTACAGCGGCACTGATCCACACAGCCTGATAACCGGATGTAAAAAAGTAGGGAACCAAAGGAATGATTGCCCCAAAGGCAAACAAAATAAATGATGTAATAGCGGCCTCCATTGCAGAGCCCTCCAAATCTTCCGCATTGATGCCCAACTCTTCTTTTACCAGTACACTATGGGCCTTTTCTTTGTCTTTCATGATTTCATTGGCCATTCTTTCTGCTTCTGTCCTGGGCATCCCTTTGGAAACATAAATCAATGTCAACTCTCTCTTTTCGCCTTCCGGATTGGCCTCCAGTTCTTCCATTTCCAGATCCATCTGGTTTTCATACAGCTCCTGCGAACTTTTAACGGAAATCCATTCACCCAAAGCCATGGAAAGGGCTCCTGCCAGCAGACCGGCCATACCGGCCAATAAAACTTCCTTCTGCCCTCCTGAAGCACCGGCTACGCCCATGATCAAACTGAAGTTGGATACCAGACCATCGTTGCCACCCAAAACGGCTGCCCGCAAAGCGTTGCCTCCTACCGACTTATGGCGTTGCTCAAACCTCGCTACAGATGAAGCCGGGGTAGTCGCACTGCCATCCAAAATATTGCGCAGGATGGAAACATGCGCAGAGATCGGAAGAGCGTCGTGTAGGGAA
>CALJKQ010000137.1 GCA_937973565.1 uncultured Saprospiraceae bacterium
CCCATTCAAAGCGTAATACTGATTGTGGATGGGGAAAGTAGCAGGTGACCATCCCGGTGCAGTTGTATGACACATTGCACAATCAGTAGGTATGTTTAATGTCACGTGGTTGGGATCTGCACTGGCAGTGAAATTATCCATGTGGCAATCCAGACACACCGTAGTGGTGCCTTGATAACCATTGGCATGACACTGTATACAATCCACCCCTATGTGACCTCCGGTAAGTGGGAAGGCAGTGGCATTGTGGTTGAAAGTTGTTCCCGTTGCCTCACCTTGCGGGTGGCAAGCCAGACAAGCTGCGTTGGTATAGACATAGCCTCCTACTCCCTGGTGATCATTGTTGGTCTCCGGATTGGTATGACAACCCAGACAATTGAACTGTGCGTAATTGGAAGGATTGTTGTGACACTCTGCACACAGATTCCATTGTCCGTTGTGACTTCCACTGTAAATCGGGAAATACAAGCCATCGTGATCAAAAGAAGCTGGCACCCATGCATTTTCATTGTGACAGGATGCGCAGTCTGTCGGAAACTGTGCGGTCACGTGATTTGGATTGGTTGTAGCTGTATAGTTGGCGTTATGGCAGCCATTACATGTATTGGGTGTCGCATTGTAACTACCGCTGTGACAAGCCGCGCAGTCATTTGCAATGGCAGCGTGAGCCCCATTCAAAGCGTAATACTGATTGTGGATGGGGAAGGTAGCAGGCGACCACCCCGGTGCAGTTGTATGACACATTGCACAATCCGTTGGAATGTTTAATGCAACGTGGTTGGGATCTGCACTGGCAGTGAAATTATCCATGTGGCAATCTGCACACACTGTTGTGGTACCTTGATAACCATTAGCATGACACTGAATACAATCAACCCCAATATGCCCACCTGTGAGTGGGAAGGCAGAGGTATTGTGGTTGAAAGTCGTTCCCGTTGCCTCTCCCTGTGGGTGACAAGCCAGACAGGCAGGATCGCTGTACACGTAGCCACCTACTCCCTGGTGTTGATCATTGGTTTCCGGATTTTGATGACAGGTAATACAAACTACCTGACCATAATTGACTGGGTTGTTATGACAATCGATGCATTGTGTCCACTGCCCGTTGTGACTGCCACTATAGATTGGGAAAAACTGGCCATCGTGGTTAAAATTGGTTGGCACCCAACTTTGCTCACTATGGCAAGAAGCACAATCCGTCGGGAATTGGGCTGCCTGGTGGTTGGGGTTGGTAGTGGCAAGGTAGTCGTCATTGTGACAGCTGGCACAAGTGTTGGGAGTGTTGGTATAATTACCATTATGACAAGTTGCACAATCATTGGCTATACCGGCGTGAGCACCATTCAGCGGGTAATACTGGTTGTGAATACCAAAAGTTGCAGGAGCCCAACCGGGAGCTGTAGTATGACATAAAGCGCAATCGGTGGGTATGCCTAAAGCAACGTGATTGGGGTTAAGCGAGGTGTTAAAATCGGTGGTATGACAATCTAAGCAGGCAATAGATGTGCCTTGAAAGCCATTGGCATGACAGCTGATGCAATCCACCGTGGTATGTGCGCCGGTCAATGGAAACTGAGTAGTATTGTGATCAAAAACTACATCAGCGTCTCCTGTAGGGTGGCAAGCCAAACAAGCATTGGATTGATAAATATAGCCCGGAACGCCATTGTGCACATCATCGGTTTCTGGATTCTGGTGACAAGTCACACAGGTAAATTCTGAATAATTGGAAGGATTGGTGTGACACTCATTACACTGCATCCATGTGCCCTGGTGTTTTCCGCTGTATATAGGGAAATATTGACCATCGTGGTTAAAGGTGGAGGGTTGCCAGGCTGATTCACTGTGACAAGTGGCACATTCTGTTGGAAACTGAGCCTGCAGGTGATTGGGATCTGTGGTGGCATTGTAATCGGATTGATGACAGCCTGCGCAGGTATTGGGTGTTGTATTGTAATTTCCGTTGTGGCAGGCAGCACAGTCAGAAGCTATAGATGCATGGGCTCCATTTAAGGCATAATATCCATTGTGGTCCGGAAATTGAGCAGGTGCCCATCCGGGTTGAGTGGAGTGGCATTTGGCACAATCGGTGGACAAACCCAGTGCAGGGTGATTAGGGTTGCTACTGCTGTTAAAATCAGTAAGGTGACAATCAACACACGCAGTTGATGTACCTTCAAAACCATTGGCGTGACACTGAATACAATCTACAGTAGTGTGCGCTCCTGTGAGCGGAAACTGCGTATTATTGTGGTTAAACGCATTGTCGGCATCACCTGTCGGGTGACAAGCCAGACAGGCGTTGTCCTGATAAAGGTAACCACTTACCCCAGTATGCGCATCATTGGTTTCCGGATTGAGGTGGCAACTTACACAGGTAAACTCAGCATAATTGGCTGAATTTTTATGACATTCATTGCACTGCATCCAAACGCCATTGTGCTTGCCGCTATAGATAGGAAAATACTGGCCATCGTGGTTGAAGGTAGAAGGCTGCCAGGCTGTTTCACTGTGGCAAGCAGCACAATCCTGGGAAAAATGATTGAGCTTATGATCAGGATCCGTTGTACTGTTGAAATCAGCTATGTGGCATCCTGCACAGTTGTTGGGGGTATTATTGTAATTGCCATTGTGACAAAGAGCACAATCGTTGCTGATGCCGGCGTGGGCTCCGTTGAGTGGATAATAATCATTGTGTATATCAAAACGTGCCGGCGCCCAACCTGGATCGGTAGTATGGCACGACTTACAATCGTCAGAAAAGTTTAACTTCTCATGAGCGGGATTAGCCGATTCTGCAAAGTTATTGAGGTGGCAGGATTTACATTCTGTAGGTGTGCCTGCATATCCAATGGCGTGACAAGCCACACAATCCACTATTTTGTGGGCGCCTGTCAGTGGAAAATTAGTCGCATTATGGTCAAAGGCCATATCTGCATCTCCTGTGGGGTGACAGGCAAGACAGGCATTATCCTGATAGGTGTAGCCCGCTACCAGCTGGTGGGCATTATTGGTCTCCGGATTCTTGTGACAAATTACACAAGAGAATGTAGCATAATTGCCGGGATCTGTATGGCAGGAGGCACAAGTTTCCCAGGTCCCCTGGTGCTTTCCGGAATAAATGGGAAAGTACTTTCCATCGTGTTCTCTGTAATCCACGGGCTTCCAGCCGGGAGTCAAATCATGGCATTGCTTACAATCCGTGCTAAATGACAATAAAGCGTGATTGGGATGGGTTGTTGCCAAATAAGTCTGCTCATGACAGCTATAACAATCCGGTGAAGCATCAGCATAGTTGTCGGTAAGGTGGCATGCCGCACAATCGGCAATGGCATGACCTTTTTCCAGCGGGAAAAAACCATGGTCAACTGTCTGTGTATTCCATCCGGTACCGCTCAGGCCATGGCAGGCAGAGCAATCGGTAGAAAAACCAAATTTGGTATGATCTGGCTCCTTAGTTGCAACATAATCAGCACGGTGGCAAGAAATACAATCTACTCCTGTAGGTGCAAAACGCAGATTGGTTTCGGTGTTGTGGCAGGCATTGCAATTAACGGTTGCATGAACGCCCATTAGTGGAAACGCCGTACGCTCGTGCAATTGGGTAATGTTATCCACCAACCAGGAATCTGATGTATGGCAACGGGCACAATCATTACCTACCGTTTGTTGGTGAACATCGGTATGGCATGAAATACAATTTTTTTCAACCTTGTTAAATTCCAATGAGGTATGACAAGATCTGCATTCCAAATCTCTGTGTTGACCCGTTAAAGCAAATTCTGTACTGTCATGCGAAAATGTGGCTGTCTTGGCAAATGACCAACTCTCCGGACTGTGGCACTTGGCACAGTCAATTCCCAGACCTGCTCCGTGTGGAGAAGTTTGGGCTGAGAGGCATACCGCCATCGCCAACCAAATGATCGCTATTGATGGCAGTCTACGCACGCAAATTTTTCGATTTTATATACCGTTGTTGTTTTATCACCAACCTTTGTTTCTTTATGACACTTAACACAGGCAAGACCCTGATGACCTCCATCCAATTTAAAACGGGTCTGGTTATGGTCAAATTTTTCAGCCTTCCAGTTAGCAAAGCCATGACATTTGCTGCAATCGGTAATTCCATCAACCGCAAACTGCTCACCATGCACATTGTCATGACAGTTAACGCAAGCTGTTTCCAAATCCCTAAATCGTTGTTGCAATTGCCCCGATGTTCTGTCGAAATGGCATTTGGTGCAGCCGGTTGCAGCGTGTTTACCTTCCAATGCCCAACCGGTAGAGGCATGATCAAAATGAATAATTGACCAGGCTTCTGTTTCATGACAGCTTTTACAGGATGTTTCTCCGTAATATTTTGTGTCTATATATGCCTGGTGGATATCCTCATGACAGCTTTTACACTGCTGATCCGGCAAATTGAATTCCCACTTTTTTTCCTTCATATGACACGCATTGCACGGTGTTGCCAAATGGGCTCCATCAAGTGCAAAGCTGCTTTTTTCATGTTGCTCGAGCGTAAATGTTGATGGCATAAAACCCGTTTCCTTATGGCATGAAGCACAATCGGGATAAAGCTGTTTTTTTGTACTAAAATCCCCTTCATGATAATCTTTGTGACAATCCATACATTTATCATGTGGCATGGCAGTAGTGAGATCTTGCTTGTGACAGGTCCTGCAATCCACTTGCTGGTGCTTACCCAATAAGGCAAAACCGGTAGAACTATGATCAAAATTATCCAGCTTGGGTGTTTTGCCGGATTTAAATGAATTCTGATTATGACAATCCAGACACTTTGTACCAAATTTACCTTCGTGGACATCCTCATGACATGTTCTGCAGTCCGTGTTGTCTTTGGATGAAAATTCTCTGAAATGCCCTCCTAAACCAAAGCTTTTTTCATGACATTCCCGGCAATCCAATTTTTGGTGTTTACCAACCAGGGTAAATCCGGTGACACTGTGGTTAAAGCCGGGACCGGCTGCAATCTTATGAAAAGACTCCTCGGTGTGACAAGCTTTACATTGATTGCCAAAAGCACCTTTGTGCACATCGCTGTGACAACTGTTGCAATTTTTAAAAGATGCTACTGCAAATTTTTGAAACTCCTTGCCATTACGCAATTCTACTTTGTGACAAGAAGCGCAATCCACCGTTTTATGAGCACCTGCTAAAGGAAACTCTGTCTTAGCGTGATTAAACAAAGAAGCAGGTTTGAACTTTGTGAAATTGTGGCATGAGGCACAATCTGATGACAAGGATTTTTGGTGGTAATCTTCATGGCAGCTCAGGCATTTGGTATCCAAACCGAGAAATGTGTCGGGCTTCTTCTTCAAAGTGGCAGAAGCAATATTATCGGGTTTATGACATTGTTTACAATCTGAAATTTTGTGTCCTCCCTTCAATTCATAACCTGTAAGTTTATGATCAAAAGTTTTCTGGTCAAATCGGATCATATCAAATTTGAGGCCATGGTGATCACTGTGACAAGAGATACACTCTTTGCCTTTTACAGCCGAAGAAGCATGGTAGCCTTTTTTAGCTGTTATTCGGGTGTTGAGTTCTTTGTGACACGCAAGGCATTTTTGCTCTGCGATCTTGGCACCTATGTTGTGACATTGGGTACAGTTTGACAAGCCTTCCAAATGGCTGTGTCCCTGAGCCAATTTACCGGGTGAAAGTTGCGCAAATACAAATACAGAGCAGAGCACCCAAAGTGCTGCGGTCAAAATACCTCTGCTATGTTTTTGTAGGATCATATTTATCTCTTATGCGATTTCACCGTATAACCAAAACGTTTTTGTATTTCAATGCCCGACTTCTCTAAAAACTGTGTAGGTAATTCTCCACCGGCAAAGATGTAAACCAGATCATTGGGCATGACCTGCGCTCCATCCGGTCCCTGCAAGGTCACCGTATCTTTATCGATCAGTGTCACCTGCGTATTAAAAGCCATGTCCAACAAACCGGATTTGATGGCGTTTTGAATACTGCTTTCGTTTTTGGGCTTGAGCCTGCTGAATTTATCACTTCTGTATGACAACGTCACTTTATTTCCGTTGGCAAGTAAGATGGCACTCTCAATGGCAGAATCCCCTCCTCCAACTACCAAAACATTTTTGCCTTGGATGAGCTCAGGTTCCAGCAATCGGTATGCCACTTTTTCAAGTTCTTCCCCTTTTACACCCAACTTTCTGGGTGTGCCTCTCCTACCGATGGCCAATAATACCTTGTTGGTATTGAATTGTTCCCCATCATGGGTAAGCACTGCGAAGTTTCCGTTATCTCTCGAAATTTGTTCCACTTTTGAATGCTCCCTCACCTGGATCTTGTGTTTTGCAATCACTTCATTCCACAGCGTGAGCAATTCAGTTTTCGAGGTCTCAAATAATTTTACTTTACCATGTCCCGGAAAATCCATAGGATTGGTCATGACGATTTTTGCTCTTGGAAAATTGAATACCGTGCCGCCCAGGCTGTCTTGTTCCAGAACAATTGATTTCATTCCCAAGAGCTTGGCCTGTACAGAAGCAGATATTCCTGCAGGTCCAGCGCCTACAATGACCAAATCATAATCAGCACCATGGTTTTTGGTCATGGTTTTTTGAATTTCAAATACCGCCTGTTTACCTTGTTCTACGCTGTTTTTGATCAAGCCCATACCCCCCAATTCTCCGGCTATAAAGATGCCATGCACATTGGTCTCAAAATTTTGATTGACGTGTGGTAAATCAACCCCTCTCTTTTCAGTACCTATCCTCAAAGAAATGGCCTCTACCGGACAGGCATGAAAACAGGCGCCGTGACCTACACACTTGGATGCATTTACCAGCGTTGCTCTGCCGTTTCTGATGCCAATGATATCCTGTTCGGGACAGGCGAGTACACAAGCACCACTTTTGATACATGTATTCAGATCAATAAAAGGATGCAAGGAGACAGGTTCATGGATGCCTTCCGCTTTGGCTTTTTCGATTTTCTCACCCACGAGGGTTGATTCATTTTTGAGCTTGCGCAAATAGAAATACAAAATGCCACCACACATCGCAGCAGCGAAACCATAAATACCTATTTCTTCAATCGACCATCCCATCTTAAAATATCCATTTATATCCAAAAGCAAGGGTAACACCTACGTGGATGACCATGATGATCAGCATGATCAATGCAAAAGGCAAGTGGGCAATGTGCCAGTACCGAAATAATTTTTGCATCAACATCAATCTCTCCATTTTTCGCTGAATACCCAATTCTATGCCCATTAACGCTGCAACTACACGCCTGTTCGTACCCTCCAGATGAATGGCATTCAGGGTACTGCTAAATTTTTTTCTTAGTTGTTGATCCCTGAAATAGGTTTTGATAAATCCGGGATTATCGTGAGACTTTCTTTCCTCTGTTACCGCATGCCAGGCAGCCAAAACCTGATCTGCCATTGAACCCGACTCTTGTTTGATTTTTTCGGTGAGATCTTCCTGCATCTCTCCAATTTCAGCTAAACTCAATTCTCTGCCCTGAACGGTGCGGGGAATCTGAAGATAGATGAACCTGCCCACAACACCACTGGCTACCACAGCTACCATGCTCCAAAAACTGATGGATACTATTCCGCCAAATTTAAATGAGGTGTGAAATAAAATCATGATCGGACCCAACGTACATAAAAAAATGTGAAACTCGAGCCAATGTTTGAGTACGCCCAGCCTTGAAAGTGACCGATATCTCTTCCGGGCCATGTAACCAAATACCCCGATGAGAATCAACAGCGTACCCACAATGCCCAGGCCATGTCCATACACTCCACTGGGTTTCAAAGCAGTGTGATCGCTGTGGTAAAAACGCTCTTCCATAGGGGTACCATAATAGGAGGCACCATAGTAAAACAAATACAAAGTAACCGCAATTACGATTGCAGTCAAAGTAGCAAGATAAATGCTATGCGCAGTTTTATTCATGAAAAAAGTATGAGAAAAAAATTAGCCAATGGCTAAAAAAATAAAATTCAGCAGCTAAAAGTCTGAATCTTTGGCGGTTGCCAGCAATCACCTTCGTAAAGAGAAAAGAAGGTGTTCTTAAAAATAAAGGAGCGATGTTGGATTTTCAGATTTTCCATTGGCATTTCCCAAAGAGAAAGTGGTGCATCAGGCAAAAGATACAAGCTCATAGCTATGCCATTGAGCTCAGACTTAAAAGGTAGTTTCATGTCCTTTTCTGCATCGGCATACACTTTATTCCCACAACAATAATGGTGCTTTATAAAGTCCCAAAAATCCATTGCTGCGTCTGTCATTTTGTGCTCCTGGTAATGAGTCCACATATACGGCAGCTTGGCTAACTCCGTACCCGGAATTAATGCCATCAAATAAATGATGAGCAACAGCCTTGCCACATACAATTTCATTCTCCAAAGTTAACAAAATTTTATTTTGTCTCCATATCAGGGTAAAACCCTAAAAAAGAAAATTTGTGAAAACAAATATCAATTTTCCCATTTTTGTTTTGAATATCATAAGATTACTAAATTAAATTTTGAAGGTGCTCTCATTTTTACATTCTAGCCAAATATAATCATATAAACATGGATATAATTAATCACTCAATCGGACAATTCTTTACTGGAAAAAACACAATTCTTCTCATTTAACTGCCATTTGAAGTAAACAGAAAGCGTGAATCAATTATCTTGCATCCAACAATCTGATGTATGCATTCTGCCAAAAACTATTCAATCAAAGAGGTAATTCTTTGGACCAGAAGGGATATTTATGTCCACTTCCTCATCGCTTTTGGTGTTACCTTTTTGTTTTCCATTTTAAAATGGAAGTGGATTGCCATTCCGTGGCTACCCATTGCAATGATGGGTACTGCTGTTGCCTTTGTGGTAGGTTTCAAAAACAACGCTTCTTATGACAGGCTCTGGGAAGCGAGAAGAATCTGGGGTGCTATTGTAAATGCCAGCAGGAGCTGGGGAATCATGGTACAGGATTACATTACCAATCAACACGCCAAAAACCCGGCCTCCGACAAAGAATTGCTTCAAATGCAACGCAGATTGATCGACCGCCATCTGGCATGGCTCACAGCACTGCGGTATCAGTTGAGAGAACCCCGAATTTGGGAATCACGCCACCAGGTGCACAACATTGAGTACAGAAACCGCACTTACGTTGTTGATGAGCATACGGTACCCATCGATGCAGCCATTGCTGATTTTGTAGATGAAAAAGAATGTGCCTTCATTAAAAATAAAACCAACAAAGCCGCCCAAATCCTTGCCCTACAATCCAAAAACCTGCGCCAATTGCTGGAAGCAGGGTTTATTGAAGATTTCAGACACATGGAAATGGAAAGGGTCATCGTAGAACTGTACAATCAACAGGGAGCATCTGAAAGGATTAAAAACTTCCCTTATCCACGACAATTCGCTACACTGAATCTCTATTTCATCAAGGTATTTGTTATCCTGATCCCCTTTGGCATGCTACAGGAATTCGATAAGCTGGGCGAACACTTAATCTGGTTGAACATTCCATTTTCTGTACTGTCAGCCTGGATATTTACCACAATGGAAAAAATCGGTGAGGTCACCGAAAGTCCTTTTGAAGGCAGCGCCAACGATGTGCCAATATCTGCAATGTCGCGGGGCATTGAAATCGACTTAAAAGAAATGTTTAATTACGATGTGATACCCGAACCCGTAAAACCGGTCAATAATATTTTGCTCTAATCTTACACTATGCAACTCAGTCAGCTATTCAAAAACAACGAAAAGTGGGTACAGGAAAGACTTGCTGAAGACCCCCTGTATTTTGACAAATTATCGCAAGGACAAAGCCCGGAATACCTATACATAGGCTGCTCTGATAGCCGGGTCACGGCAGAAGAAATCATGGGACTGATGCCCGGAGAAATTTTTGTGCACCGCAACATTGCCAAAGATCGGAAGAGCGTCGTGTAGGGAAAGAG
>CALJKQ010000138.1 GCA_937973565.1 uncultured Saprospiraceae bacterium
AGGATGGAACCTATACCGTAGTGCTCAATATTGATGACATATGCGGATTTGACACCAGAACTAAGACAGTCATAATTGCCACACCTCCAACGGCCAATTTTTCGGGCAGTCCAACCTCTGGCTGTGGTACTTTTACGGTCAATTTCACCAACACATCATCTGCCAATGCTACGATTTACGACTGGGAATTTCCGGGGGGATCGCCTTCTTCTTCTATCTTGCCAAATCCTGTGGTTACCTATAGCACACCCGGGGTATATCCGGTAAGCCTAACTGCTACAAACGCGCAGGGAAGTAATACAAAAACTATATCCAATTACATATCTGTTAGTTCAGTGCCAACTTCTGCCTTTACTTTTGTGCAGACAGGCATGACATTCGCATTTACTTCTCAAGCTACCAATGCTACTTCTCACCTCTGGAATTTTGGTGACGGCAATACAAGTAACCAGATCAATCCAACACATACATATGCTGTTTCCGGTTCTTATACAGTAACACTTACAACAGGTAATGCCAACTGCCCGGCAGCCATTTCAAGCCAATCTATTAGCGCCAGCACTGCTCCTGTTTCATCATTTACTTCTGCTGCTTCAGCGGGTTGCGCGCCATTTTCTGCTGCATTTACCAATACATCTGCCAATAACCCTACCAGCTTTGAATGGCAGTTTCCGGGAGGAGTACCCTCAGTATCAACTTTGGCCAACCCTACCGTTGTATACGAAAACCCGGGTAACTACAACGTTACACTGATAACCTCCAATCTCAACGGAAACGATACCCTTACGCTGGTTAACTATATTCAGGTGAATACAGTGCCTGCTGTATCCTTTGGATTCAGCAACAATGAAACGACATTTAACTTCATCAATACAGGTTCCGGCGCCACCGGTTTTAATTGGAACTTTGGTGATGGCAATACTTCTACCCAGGAAAATCCCGTTCACACTTATACCACTGAAGGTAATTTCACAGTTAACTTCAGTGCGACCAATGGTTGTGGCAGTGTTAATACCAGTCAAAATATTTCGGCATACAATATTCCCGGGGCACAGGTTTTCAACAATTCACCCACCAACATTTGTAAAGGAAATTGGGTCTCCTTCTCTGATGCATCATCAGGAACCATTACCCAAAGACAGTGGATTTTTGAAGGAGGTAATCCCGCAACTTCCAATCTGAGTGATGTCAATGTAAGTTACAATGCACCCGGTTCATTTGACGTCACACTCATCGTAGGCAATATTGCCGGCAACGACACTATTGTTCTTGTCGACTATGTGGTTGTAAATGACACTCCTACTACGAATATTAATGCAACACCTAATGGAGTTAACCTTTCCCTTTCAAACAGCAGTTCCAATTTCAATGCTTTCAACTGGGTATTGCCCAATGGTACTAATTCCAGTCAGAACAATATTGAGTTCACTGCTCCGGAAAATGGAATTTATTCATTTGTTCTGCTGACCAGCAATGATTGTGGCAGCACGGCTGATACCTTTGATTTCGTGGTGATTGCTTATCCGGAAGCTTTCTTTTCCAGTTCTTCTTCAGGAAATGGAATTTGTGCTCCTGTTACCATTCTATATACGTCACCCAATATTCCCGGTAATACTTATGATTGGACCTTCACAGGTGGTAATCCGGCAGTTGGCACCACAGCAGAAATGACAGTTGAGTATTCAACTGCAGGTTTGTTTGATGTAAGATTAATTGTATCCAACAATTTGGGAGCCGATACACTGAATTTACCTGGCTACCTTTCCCTGCAAACCACGCCGGAAGCTGACTACAATCACACAGTGAACGGAGGACAGGTTGATTTTGAATTTACAGGATCCAGCCAACTCTCTGTGCTTTGGGACTTTGCCGGTTTGGGTACTTCTTCAGATTTAAATCCCATTTTTGATTTCCCCGCAAGTGGTAGTTATCCTGTGACACTGGTAGCTTACAACGAATGCGGCAATGATACCATCGTGAAAGTAGTTTCAGTAGTGGTCTCATCAACGCAGGATGAAAGTTTGCAGACTTTTAAAATATATCCCAATCCTGTTACCAATCTTTTGACCATAGAATCAAACGGATCAAAAATAATCAATCAAATAGAAAGTTATAATGCTTTAGGACAAAAGATTAGGACGCAATACACCTGCCAACATCCCAATTGTACGGTTAACACTGAAAACTGGGTGGCGGGCAATTATCAACTCTTTGTTCAGTCTTCATCGGGAGTCAGCGTAATAAGGGTTGTAAAGATGTAAATACAAATACAACAAAATAAAAAAGGCCGGAATTACCGGCCTTTTTTATTTTCCTGCTGCAATTTTTCATTCTTTTCCAGCACTTGCTGTTTCAAATTTTCTTTGTACTCTAAAATTTTTGCCTGGACAGTAGGATCAGAAGTTCCCAAAATTTCACAGGCCAGGATGCCTGCATTTTTGGCTCCGTTGAGTGCAACGGTGGCAACCGGAATCCCACCGGGCATTTGCAGAATAGACAAGATCGAATCCCATCCATCAATGCTATTGGATGATAAGATGGGTACCCCAATAACAGGTAAAGGAGAAATGGAAGCTACCATGCCGGGCAAATGGGCTGCGCCGCCGGCACCGGCTATAATCACTTTTATCCCTTTGGTATGTGCCTCCTTTGCAAATTCAAACATCCTTTCCGGAGTCCTGTGGGCAGATACAACTGAGATTTCATAGGAAACTTCCATTTGCTCAAGGATGGAGGCGGCTTCCTTCATTACATTGTAATCGGAATCAGAGCCCATAATAATGGCTACCATTTTTCTTTGTTTTTATCGTTTGAAATTACTTTTACACGCTCCAATAGCTGTCGGGCACAATGTTTGGCATCCTCAAGAGAAGGTCGGGTTACCGTGATATGGCCCATTTTCCGCTTGGGCTTTGTAAATTTTTTATTGTACAAATGAGGATAAACGCCATTTTCTGCCATGGCTTCTGCCAGGCCCTCGTATTTTGCAAGCCCTGTACATCCCTCCTCTCCCAGTAAATTGATCATCACTGCAGGCATGATCAGATCTGTATCACCCAGCGGCAGATCAGCCAGGATTCTGATGTGCTGTTCAAATTGAGAGGTAATATTGGCTTCAATGGTGTGATGTCCACTGTTGTGAGGCCTGGGCGCCATTTCATTGACAATGAGTCGCCCTTCGTTATCTATAAAAAATTCAACAGCCAGTAGTCCGGTTACCCCCAATGCCGTGGCAATATCTTCTGCCATTTTTTGGGCTTGCATTTCAACTGATGGGTTTACCTCTGCCGGGCAAAACAAAAATTCAACCAGATTCGCCGTGGGGTGAAAAGCCATTTCAACCATAGGAAAGGTTTTACTATAACCTTTTTGATTTCTGGCCGTAATCACTGCCAATTCCTTTGAAATGGAGACCATTTCCTCAACAACCGAAGGGGCGTCAAAAAGAAGCTGCAAATCTTCTTCCGTCCTGATAACATTTACCCCTCTGCCATCATAACCGCCAACTCTTAGTTTTTGTACAAAAGGCAATTGGATTTCGCGTTTTGATAAAGCATCGAGGATTTCTGATTTTGTGCTGAACAAAACAAAGGGAGAGGTTGGAAAGCCATTTATTTTGTAAAACTGCTTTTGTACACCTTTATCGTTGATTATTTCCAGAACTTCCGGATCAGGAATTACAGTTTTTCCCTGCGCTTTAAGTTGTTTGAGTGCTTCAACATTTACACTTTCAATCTCTACTGAAATCACGTCAACAGCTAAACCAAACTGCAAAACATCATCGTAATTGGCAAAGTCTCCTTCATAAAAGCGGGTACAAATACCCGCCGCCGGAAAATCCAGGCTCTCATCCAAAATGCTGATGTCAAGGCACCACGGAATAGAAGCTTCCACCAACATCCGTCCGAGCTGTCCGCCACCTAAAATACCAATTTTGACTTCTTTCATACAAAAATCAATATGAAGGACGAAAATAAAGCAAAACAATCATACAAGATTGAAAAGTTGCGCATCAACAGCTTGTGGATAACTTTCAAACCGATTTTTACCTAATTTTGCTTTCTTTGCAGTAAATACAAAAACCAGTTTTGACCGACCTGTTTCCATTTCCTTCGTTTCCAAATACTTACGGCGGTCGTAAGGAAAATTCTCCCCTGAGCCAGATTGCGGTCTTTCAGCAAAACAACGGGTTTTTGAAAGCGCTGGTTAGTAACCCAATGGTTCCCTATTTTTTGTTTGAAGAAGCCAACGCTGCGCAACTACCTGATGTGCAGGCCTATGAATCTTCTACAATACATTTAAAATCAAGCTACTACCCTGCCGAGACCATCAACTTACAACCTGACACGGAAGTTGAACCCAATGCAGATACAACCCCGCCTGAATCAAAAACGTTTTTAACCCAAACCGATTCAAACCCAGATATTGATAATCCAACTTCCCAAATAAATGTTGTGGCTGAAGTTGTAGATCAGGAGAACGGCGAAATCACGCCCATTGTACTGGGCTACCCTGAAAAAAAGAGAAAGAAGAAGAAAAAGAAGAACAAAAACAGAAAAAATAATATGTTTATATTAGACGATTTAACGGAATTAAATTCGTTTAATAAATGGCTTTTAGGCCTAAAACCAAATACTGGAGGGCACGTTCCGGTAATTTTGAAGAAATCTAAGAAGAAGGCAAAAAAAGCAAAACGAGCTTCCATGATGGATACCATTGCTCTATCAGTACAAAAGTCCGACAAATTGATTTCGGAATCTTTGGCTATCATTCTGACGAAACAAGGTCATTTTGAAGAAGCCATCGGAATGTATGAACAATTAATTTTGCTTATTCCGGAAAAAAGTGCTTACTTTGCGGCTCAAATTGATGAAATCAAAAAAAATATCCATTAAATGGTAACTACCTTAACTGTCATTATTGCGCTTAACTGCCTTCTGCTCATGGTTGTTATCCTCATCCAAAATCCGAAAGGTGGAGGTGTAGATAGTACATTCGGCGGTGGTGCAGCCAATCAAATGTTTGGAGCTGCAAAATCTACAGATTTTATTGAAAAACTCACCTGGGGATTGGCCATTACGCTGTTTATCCTATGTATTGTTACTGCCATCGTTGTAAGCGGCGGATCAGGAGAGCAAATTCTTCAGACAGAGCAATAAATTAAAAAGCAATACGAAAAAGAGCACCTTTCCGGTGCTTTTTTTTTGCCCATTAAAGATCCTTCTCCATTTTTTTATGGGGAATCCCAACTTCAAAAAAGCCATCTCCCACAGTTTTATAACCCAGATTGAGGTAGAATTTTATCGCTGTTTCCCTAGCGTGCAACACCATCTTTTTATACCCCTTGGCAGCCGCCCATTCTTCAGAAAATTTCACCAATCTGCTTCCTAGTCCCAATCCTTGTTTTTGCGGATGCACTGCCACTTGCCTCATTTTTATTTCTCCTGCGCCCTTGTCTGATAAAATAAGGGTGGCGTATAAGCCGTCATTTCCCCACAATCCAAAATGATGATCTTCATATTCCAAAGCCAGCTGTTCTGCTGTAAACTCTAGATTTAGAGGTTTACGTAAAACTTCAGTTCTTAAGGCTACTGCTTCGTCGTATTCCGGAGAAGCAAAGTCATACAGTGCCGCATAAAATTCATCCATGTCTGAATCCATTTAAACAAAGGTACTAAATATTGACCGGGACCATCCTTGATATAAAAAATTACTCACCCTACTTCATTATCTTTGACGCTTCAAAATACAATTGAACGGGTATTAGCGTTACTATGAGGATGAATGTAAAATCCACTTTTATCGTTTTTGGTTTATGGCTGCTGACAGTGCTTCCTTCGTGGAGCAAGCATTCTATGGTGGCAGACACCCTAAAAAAGATCATTGTAGAAAATGCCAACAATCAGGTAATTGACAATACCCTCAATCCACCGGTAAGGTATTTCAACGGAGATGTGAGGGCTTATCACGAAGGTTCCTATTTCTTTTGCGATAGTGCCAAGATAATTGACAACGAACTGTTTGCTTTTGGCAATGTGGTCATCATTCAACACGACACCATCACCATGTTTGCCGATGAACTTTACTATCACGGGGATTCCCTTTTTTCTTACCTCCGATCAAAAGTTGTATTACAAAACAGCGATGATGCCCTGTACACTGAATACCTGGAATACGATATGGAAGAAAAAAAAGCATATTACAGAGATAAAGCCATCATGGTAAGTGGCAATTCCAATCTCAAAAGTAAAAAGGGCATCTTTGATGTGAAAAACAACCAGGCCACCTTTCAGGAAAGAGTAACGGTTGACGGTGAAGACTTTCACATGGTAACCGACACCTTGCTTTACGACACCCGCGAAGAAATAGCCACCTGGAAAAATCCTGCCGTCATTAAAACAGATTCATCGGAAATCTACAGTCTGACGGGACAATACAAAACAAGACAAAAATATGCCACGTTTCAGGGTGACGCACAATACAAAAAAAAGGATGTTGTAGCTACAGCTGATTTGATATATTACGATGGTTTTTTAAAAAAGGTGGGGTTATTGGGTAAAGCCATTTACCATTCTGCCAATGAACACGCAGTAGCAGACTCCATCTTTCACGAAGAAACAGACGACATCACTGAATTGGTAGGTAATGCCAGTTTCGAAAACCCAAACAACAAGGCAAAAGGAAACAAAATTATTCATTTCAAAAAAGAAGATCGGTTTACACTCGGAGGAAGAGGTGAAATTTCCGATTCTACCAACATCATCAAAGCTAATAATCTCGATTATAATAAAAAATCAAAAAAAGGTGTTGCAACAGGTGATGTTACCTGGCAGGATACGGTTTCCAAAACTACCATCCATGCCGACTCCCTGTACCTTGATGGCACCGTAGATTATATGCATGCCAGTAAAAAAGGAGGTAAGGCCTTGTTGGAGACCCTTATGGATGGAGATACTTTATTTTTAGCAGCAGATACCCTCAGAAGAACAAGGAAATTTATACAACTTGATTCTGTTTCAACCGACACTATTATATACCTAACAGCCGATAACAGAGTTGAAATATTTAAACAAGACCTTCAGGCTATCACCGATTCCCTGACATTCAATCAAAAAGATTCGGTCTTTACGCTTTTCAATCAACCCTTGCTTTGGTCCGACACGACTCAATTGACGGGAGATACAGCCAATATCTTTATGAAAAACAAAAGGATTGACAGGCTGGATTTAAATGAGAATGCCCTGGTCATAACGAGCCCTGACATGATTTATTTTAATCAGATCAGAGGACAAACCATGACCGGAAATTTTAAGGATAATGCAATGGAGACCCTCAAGGTTGCCGGCAGCGCTCAATGCGTATATTATATGCTCGACAAGGAGGACGCTTACATAGGAGTGAATCAGACCGACTGTAGTCTGATGATTTTCAAATTTGAAAATAAAAAAATCAAAAACATCCGATTCTACACCGAACCCAATTCCACGATTTCACCGATGGATCAGATAGATCACAACACCATTAAGCTGAAGGGGTATAAATGGGAGATTGAGAAAAGACCCCTCTCAAAAACGGACATATTTCAATAGTCACCTACACTGAGTAATACCAGGGTACATGCTTCCATATACGGTATGCCTTCCCTTTCCAGTTGGAGATAAAAAGCAGGATTTTCAGTTCCGGGGTTGAAAATGACTCTCTTGGGATGAAGAGCTATAATTTTGTCTATCAATTCTTCCTGCCCTTTAGGCCCGACATACATCGTAACCGTATCAATCTCGGCATCAACAGGCCAATTGCGTGTAATCGGTATTTCTCCAATTTTGCCATCCTTTAAGCCGTAGGCCAGCACAGGATGTCCATGTGCCGTTAATCTTCTGGTAGCTATATTCGAATACCTTTGAGGATTTTCACTGGCTCCTACAACCAGCGTTAATTTAGGCAGTTGCATTATTGAGCCGGACTTGATTTTTCAGCTAAATCGATACTGATGGAAAATATATGAGAAGCCTGGGCTCCAGACACATTGCCAACATTTCCCAGTGCATAATCCAGTTTTAGCCTTCCCAGGACAAGACCCAAACCAACATTGGGTTGGAAATCAAAATCTCTTTTGTCGGCGTTCACTTCGTTTAATACTCGTTGGAGATTGCCAATACCCAATCTCAAAAAGACCATTTTTGAATACCCCAGCTCTCCACCAAAGGAAGGATCCAGGCTAAAGTTTTTTCCTGAAAGCACACCTGCCTTTGTTCCATATGTTGAAACATTGGCATCCAATTCAACCAGATACGTAAAATTTTTACCTATTGCACCGTCGTATGAAACACCGGCAATCAACCTTGGCAAGGTAGTTTCTGATGAAGATACGGGTACTTCATTACCTGTCTTTTGAAACACCTCTTTTTCTTCATTGGTAAGATTAAAAGACCAGGTGTTGAATGTAGTGGTAATATCCCTTACGGTTCCACCTATTCTCAAATGGTCGCCTGCTTTATACAAAACTGAAAAGTCAGCACCAAAGCCCCAGGCACCGCCAAAAGTGCCAATAACCCTTCTGATTATTTTCAGATTACCGCCAACCGAAAGCTTTTCTCCATTGCCTACATTTCTGGCATAAGAAAGAAGAAAAGCATAGTCTGCTGCGCTGAATTCGGTTACTTTATCGAAATCAATACTGCCGTCGGGGTTAACAATATTGAGTGTATTGGGAATATTGTCTACTCCCATACGGATAAAACTCAATGCTCCATACGAGTTGTTGTCATTATTAAACCTTTTGGCTATGGTAAAATAGTCATAGTTTGCAATCCCACCGAACCAATTGGCATGCATGGCAGATATGGATAAAGGAGCGGTGATTTGGGTCAAGGCAGCCGTATTCCAATAGGCAGAAGTAGCATCGTGCGTGCTGGCAACAACACTACCAAACATGCCATGTGCTCTTGCCCCCACCCCAACGTTCAAAAACTCGTTGACAAACTTGATCTGGGCCAGCAGGAAAGAGCCCGAGAAAACCAAAACAAATAAGGAGAGTATAATCCTTTTCATCTCATATTATTTCCCTTAACAAACGCCAAATATAGGGTTTTAGTGTGATATCTTTGGTTCTCAATTAAGCTGTTGTAAGAAGATGGGCAAAAATGAAAAACCAATGGCAGAAGACGGTGTAGTTTCGTTTGAAAGCTCTCTATTGTTGATGGACTCTCCTCTATGGGGAGCCTTTATCCCCGTGCCGCATGAAATTGCCTCCTTTTATAAAGAAAGAGCCATACAGCGTTTGCTGTGCGAAGTCAATCAATCTCTGCAGCTTCATTGTGCCTTAATGCCTGGAGGGAACCAAAGTTTCTTTATCCTGATGAACAAAAACAATGTAAAGAAATTAAAAATCAAACCCGGCGACAACGTACACGTGATGTTAGCACCTGACAATTCCAGATACGGCATGCCGCTGGGTGAAGAACTTGAAGCTTTGCTGGAAGAAGATTTGGTTTTTGCCAACCACTTTGAAAAGCTTACCCCGGGCAAACAAAGAAATCTTATTTACCTGATTAACAAAGCCAAATCTTCTGAAATCAGGTTGCGTACAGCCGTTGCTGTAGCCGGGCACCTGGATGCCAATAACGGGAAACTTGATTTTAAAATGCTGAATGAAGCACTTAAAAATAAGTGATTATTCCACCATCTTTTGCCTTTGAGCCATTTTGCCCAACCAAACAAATAAAACAATGGATGAAACTATAAGGACAGCTGAAAACAATATCCATGGGATTTCCGGCTTAAGCACCACCATTGCTCCAACGTATTGCACCATCAGGATGGCAGACAGAAACTGAGCTACTCTTCGTCTGGGCAAGTATTGAATAATGAAAGCACCCAAAGGGGCGAAAAACACGACCAGGGGAATACATGCCAGCCACATGTCAGATCGGAAGAGCGTCGTGTAGGGAAAGAGTGTCTTCGCCTGTGTAGA
>CALJKQ010000139.1 GCA_937973565.1 uncultured Saprospiraceae bacterium
GTTTTGTTCGTATTTGTTTAATGCAGAGATGGGTGTTTTTAATAGCTGATTTCCTTCCACTTGAAAAACCACTTCTTTTTGGGAAATAGTGAGTGGATGAGCCAGGGTTTTTTCCCCGTTGATGTGCCAGTATGCTTTCAGTAGTATCCGTTCGTTTTCTGGATTGTGGGCCCTCAAGGTGAAAGAAATCATCACTAATATGAAGAGGGAGAAGTTTTTCATTTGTTTAATTTTTATAAATTTTACCTGATGTAATTGTTTTGTGTTTTGAGTGCAGGTGATACATATAAACACCTTTGCTGAGTTCACTTCCATTATGATCTCTGCCATTGAAATAGATGGTGTAAGCTCCCGGCGATATGGCTTTATTGTCTACCAGCCGGTTCACCAATTGTCCCTGCAGATTTACTATATCCAGGGTAATGGTTTCATTTTGTTTAAATTCAAACTTGATTTCCAATTCTTCTTCAAACGGATTGGGGAAGGCAATTTCTTTTTGATAGTTGGAATTCCACAACACAGGCGTAGAGGTGGTAAGTGTATCATAACAACTCTGGTTGTTTACAAAATAGGTAGCGGAAACATCTTTGTTTTTGCGTGTATTGTTTTCATTGGCTGCTAAATATGCCCTTACGTATTCAACTTTGGCTGTTTCTTCGGAAACGGTGACTCTTAAGTGACCGGAATTGGGCAAAATCTGACCCTCAAAATAACCATATTCATTGGCCTGATTGGCTGAACTGTAGTTGGGGTGACTGGGTTGCGGCGTTTCCTGGTATACCAAACAGTCCAATTCCTGTTTCCCAAAAAAGTGATCATGACCGTGGAAGAAAACAGACACTTTGTTTTCTGCGAGCAAGTCTTTAATGGGCTTATACCATCCAGGTCGGTTGGTGTCAAAGCCATAGGTTCCATCTTTGTTGTATCCTCCCCATTCATACCATTGGGCATATTCTATACCTCCCCGGCCATTGGGATCACCTCCAATCAACTGATGGCAAAAAAGGAACTTGTATTTGGCATCGCTTTGTTCAAGTACCTCTCTCAACCAATCGTACTGTTGTTTGCCCAATGTCCATCGCCAGCCTGTATTGGCATCCGGCTTGGGGGCTGTATACCAGTATGGATCCAATACAATGAACAAGGCATCGCCCCAGGTCCAGCTGTAATAGTTTTCCCTTGCACCCACAAACAAATCTTCAGAAGTGTTTCCTTTGTAAAATCCATCGGGAAAAGGGTTGGGAAAATACTTTTTTCTTTCCAGCGTATTCCAAACGGCAATGTTCTCCCCATTTGGGTTCAACTGCCATCCGGCTTCCCCTTCATGGTTTCCAAGTGCTATAAACAATGGTAAGGAATGGCTGAATGTTTCATAAAAATTACGCATCAGATGGCTTCTGTAAACAATGGTATCTCTTGTGATTTTTCCACCTGCATTCTTAAGTTTGTCTGTCATCAGGATATCGCCCAGATCGATAATGAAATCCGCATTTTCTTCACTCTCGTTTTTTAAGCAGCGTCGGTATAACGCAGTGTCGCTTTGCTCATCGACATGGGGATCTGCTTGCACTAAAAAGGTGAAAGTGCTGCCTTTTGGTCTTTGGGTGTGAAAATGAAAAACGGGCCTTGTTATGATGTCACCGGCTCCGGGCTTTCTGTAGTTGATGCGATAAAAGTATTTTGTATTGGCCTCCAGATTTTCCATTTTCATCGAAACGGAGCCATCTTCCATTGATTTTTGCCAGGGCGAAGGTATAGAAAGCTGGTCTTCTGATTCTCCGACCTGATAATTGCATTCCACTTCCTGGTCAAAAAACATTTTGACGGTGATGCCATTGTCAGTAGGTCGACTCAGCATTTCTTTATGAATCATTTGTTGGGCAGAACTCAATTGCCACAAGCAAAACATAGTAGTAAAAAGAGTAAAAGTGGTCTTCATTTTAAAAATGTTGAATGCAGATTTTGGTAAATAGATCTTTTCCTGATGCAAGAGAAAGTTTCAGCCCATAAATTCCGTTGGGGAAGTTTTCAGTTGAAAAAGTGAGGTAATTGGATTTTGCATGGAAGTCCTTTACAACAATGGCCCTGCCAAAACAATCGAACAGCGTAATCGATCGTGGATTCTGATCGCCTGTCAAACCCATATTGATGGTGATTTCGTCGTTTGCAGGGTTAGGAAAAGCACTTACAGATTGATCATTTTCGATTTCACTGGTAAGGGAAGTCTGGCAGTCACCAATCGAATAGCTGTAGGCCAGGTTTCTGTTTTTATGGCTTCCTGAAAGTGTATCTTTAGGAAGATAGGCCTGGATATAATCAATCGTAGCACAATCTTTGGATACGCTCACTTTTAGATGGCCTGATCCATCCAGCTTAACACCATCGTAGGCGTCGCCATTATCGGTTACCCCAATGGAATAAGTAGTATCACTGGGCATGGGCACGGTTTGATAATAGACACCATCCAGCTCGTCAAGTGCAAAGAGATGGTCATGGCCCTGAAAAAAAACAGAAACATTGTTGTTTACCATCAAATCGTGGATGGGTTTGCCCCAACCCGGTCGCATTTCGTCGAAAAGGTATTTGTTGTTGTCGTAACCTCCCCATTCAAAGCCCCTTGCTGTAGAAACACCTCCCCGACCCTGACCCCGGGTATGGTGGGCAAAGACAAATTTGAATTTTGCATTGCTGTTTTCAAGCGTTGACTTAAACCAACGATATTGCTTCTCACCCAGTGTCCAGTCCCAGTTTTTGGGTTTTTCATTTATGGTACAATCCCTGTAGACGTCTAAAACAACGAACAGAGCATTGCCCCAGGTATAAGCATAATAATTTTCAGGCAAACCTATACCATATTCTTCCTCCATGGTATTGCCACTGTAAAAGGCATTAGGAAAAGGGTTGGGGTAATAATATTTACGCCAGAGCGTCCCATAGACGGCAATGTTTTCAGGTGCATTTTGATTGAGGTAATAGCCATTTTCACCTTCATGATTGCCAAGACAAAAGAAGAAAGGAATAGAGTGTGTCAACTTGCTCAGGTATTGCAAATAATCGCGGTGCAAAGCCTGCATGTCCTGGCTGGTAGTTTCATCGGGTGTATGATCATCGCCGAAAGTATCTCCCAGAGATAATAGAAAATCGGGCTTGTCCAGACCGATGTTGTTCAAGGTGATCTGGTAGAGTGAGGGGATTCCTTTTTTATCGTATAGATGCTCATCGGCTTCGATGGCAAAGACAAAGTCATCATCTTTACTTCGTTGTGTATGAAATCGATACAACTCGCTGCTCTGGAAATTGGTGGCAGTGATGGATTTATACTGGATTCTGTAATATGTATATTGGTTTGCGGGTAAATCATTTAGCTCGATCAATTCTGGTATTCCGGAAGTTGCCCGTTTGACAGGAATTTTATGGATAAGACTGAACTCATTTTCGCCATATTCAAGGAAATAATCCATATTTGACTGAAAGACAATGTTGGCTGAAACGCTTTGATCTGTGGGTCTGCCCAATACAATGGTAAAGGGCTGACCATTTGCCAGCAATTGAAAGCAAAGAAACAGCAAGACAAGAATTTGTCGCATAATACCGGTATTTGGCATTTAGACTTCGTTTCAGGTTAAGGGTTTAATATCTATTTACTTTTTTGCAGGAGTTATGACAACAATAACCCCATTTTTGACCGGTAAGGGAGCGGTAGCAATCATAGAGGTACTTGCTGGCATAAATAAAAATTTTATTAACCGCCACGAGGAAGCAGCAGAATTGTTAGCTATTTGCAATTATGTATTGGGATTTTTATCCTTAGTGGGTATCTGGGCTTCCTTTTATAAGCAGCAATTTAGTCATATCATCAAATACATAGTCTTTTTAGCGAGCTTGTTTGTGTTTTTCACTGGTAAACAAGCGGGAACAACCGGAGGAGAGATTAGACACACAGAAATACGAAGTGGCGTTTCTCCTGTCGGGGGCAGTGGAGTAGAAGCACAGGAAGATGGGGATGATGATTAAAGATTTGTGTCGTAATAAATCCCTTCTGTTTTGTAAAGGTTGATCAAAAACCCATGAAATATAAATGGATTTATTGATAGAAAGGCTTAATACGAAATAAAAAAAAGAGCCGTCATTCCATCAGGATGCCGGCTCTTTATTTATCTTGTTATGCAAAATTTGGTAGTGGATATAAGATGCTGATTAGTTGGAATGAATGTTGACATATAGACGCCATTGGGCAGATTTGAAATGTCAATCCTAGTTTCTGTGCTTGTCAGGTCGTGAGTTACAATGGTTCGTCCATGAAAATCAAATATTTTCAACTTACCCGATTCACAAACAGAGATGTCAAGATCATTTTGAACTATAGCGATATTTAAAGTGCAATTATTTTCATCTGAAGTACCACTTATTATAGGGACGGTAAACTTGTATTCATAACTGCATTCATTGGCATCGCTGATGGTCACGGAATAATCACCAGCTTTGAGGTTTGAAGGTGATTTTATGGTGCTGCCGTGGCTCCATTTATAAGCATAGGGTGAAGTGCCTCCCGAAATGGTCAGCGTTATTTTACCATTCATCATGCCCTGATCTTCAGATTTTACAGAAGCCGACACTTTGAGAGAATCCGGCTGCGACAGAACAAATGACTTGGAAGTTGTTTTATTTAATTTATCGGTTACAGTTACCATGTAGGTGCCTGCAGGCAATGAATCAATAACATCTGAGGTGGAGCCTTGCGACCAAAGATACGAGTACGGAGGAAGACCGCCGGTTGCGACGACTTTTATTCTGCCGGTGGAATCACCATAACAAGGAATAGATTTCTGCGTTGAAATGGAAAGCGTGGCCGGTACATATCTATCGTAGTAAAAAAGCTGTTTATCGTCCTGGATTTCTTCTCCTTTAAATATAACATTGCCATTGTAAAGTTCTTTAAAGTCAGCCGGATTTGAAGATTTAGCAATGACGGGGTTAAGATCTACAAGCAGTTTGGTTGATGCGGATGTGCCCTTGCTGGTAAAAATTTCAGAACCGGTCTCATAGTCTTTGTATGCCACAATAATAAACTCTTTAGAAAGTGGCACAAGGAATTGAGGGCCCGAAGAAGTTGAGGTAGTAAATTTGCCGATGGTAGAGGTACCCGCCAAGGTACCGTCTGTTTTTAACAATAATAAATCATCTTCATCATTAGCCAAGATATAGGCTGAACCTTCCCATTCTATGATGGAAAAAGGGGTTTTTTTGAAAAAGTAATTTAAATCTTTTAAAACCACGGTACCGGCAGCAGTGCCATCAGACACCCAAACATCATCCAGGTTGTCCCCGCCTTTTAATGAAAATATGGCTTTGTTATTTTCCAACAAAACCAGGTCTTGAGTAGATTCACTAAGTTCCGAAACCAATTGTGTATTAGCGGCTGTACCATCTGACTTCCAGAGTTGATCACCGAAACCTTTGTTCATCATAAAATAAAACATGCTGCTGTTGACATCCAATGCAGTGCAAAGATTGGTGGCACCTGTTTCATTCAGTACTTTTACCGGTTTTGTACTCTCGGCTGTTCCTGTAGTTTCCCAAAGTTCGGCACCTTTAAACACATCTGTTTTGGCAAAAAAATAGACTTTGTTTTTAAAAGAAAAGAATCGTTCCGGAGACGACCCGGCAGCACCTGCTTGTACTTCCTTTAACAGTTTTGTTCCGGCAGCTGTGCCATCACTGATCCAGGGTTCTTCACCGAAGCCTGGTGTAACAGCACCAAAATAAAGTAAGTTTCCATCGGAGAATAATTCACTGAAAGCGTTGGAAGAAATAATCCCCCCAGCAGGATTGATGTCTTTGACCATTTTTGTGCCTGTGGTTGTGCCATCGGATGTCCACAACTCATACCCATTGGCAGCGGTAGTGGCAAAAAAATAGAGCTTTCCCTTATGTGTGGTAAATGTGCCTACATCAGAAGATTTTGTACCCGGATTGATATCTTTTACTAATCGGGTACCTGCTTTAGTTCCATTGGTAACCCACAATTCTGTACCCTCAGCTGGGGTGTTAAGCGTAAAAAAATAGAAACTATCCACAACACCTACATTGTTGTAATCACTGTATTTTAACACCTGGTCAACTGCAAAATCTGATATTTTGGAGATTTGGCCATATGAAACGAGGGTGAAGAGAAAGAAAGAACCGAATAAAAAATTCCTGATCATTGTGCTTTTTTCTCAAAAATAAGCTTTCAATGCAATATTTGTAGTGGAATTTTTGATGATATTGATATCAAATGTTAATGTGCCCTGTTCTCGAATTGATTAAGCCGGGTTAAATGATGACCTGGTAAATTAAACCAGTCAAATAGAAACTTATCAACCCAAAAGACGGCGTTCAGGGTACTGGATGTGTTTTATAGAATTCTTGTGAATGCTGAAAAAACTTGTTCTAATTGTATAAGTTGCATCAGTATTAAAATTGTTGTTCTTAAATTTTTAATGATAGGCTGTGATCCAGGACATTGCCAATGGATAAACTCAATTCCGATTAAATGTGTGCCTGGAATCACCCAAATATTATTTTGTGAACTATAATAAAGATAGTAAGTTGCCAAACATTATTTTGGTAAAAATGCAAATAGAAACGTAATGATAGATTACTATATCAAGTAAAAGATCGGCAAATTTTATTAAGGTAGGTAATTCTCTTAATAGTATCCTTCAATTTGGGAGGTATGATAGTTAAGTAAAAATTTATCTTTTAGGTAAATGTGAATTTATGATTTTGGTTATTCCCTACTGACACCCGGTTGTCAGTATGCAGACTTAATTTTGACGTATAAATTGAAAAGTCATGAAAAAAACAGATTTGAGTAAGGTTTATCCCTCTCATTACAAAGCCAAAACTAAAGTTGAGGAAGTACACATAGAAAAGGCCCATTACCTTAGCATTGAAGGCAAAGGAGATCCCTCGGCTCAGGAATTTTCAGGCAGGATACAGGGGCTTTATGGTGTAGCTTATGCCATAAAATTTTTATGCAAAGAACGGGATGAGGATTTTGTGGTTCCCAAACTGGAAGGGCAATGGTGGTACGATGAAAATAAACACAAAGGCGTAACGATGGACAAGGCGGCCACCGATATTCCACGCAGTGAGTGGCATTATTGTCTGATGATTAAAATGCCTCCTTTTGTTACCCAAAATGATTTTGAGCATGGGCTTCAAAAGGCAGGTGCCAAAAGGCAAAATGCATATTTGAAAGATTTTGCTTTTTTATCTATGGAATTGGGTCGTTGCGTACAAATTCTCCATGTGGGACCTTTCCATACAGAAGGCAAAAGTCTTGCTTTGTTAAAAGATTATATGGACAAAAATGGCCTGATCCGAAATGGCAAACACCACGAAGTTTATTTAAGTGATTTCAATAAAGTGGCCGAAGAAAAATTAAAAACAATATTAAGGGAGCCGGTGAAATAATTTCAACCAGCCCCAAAGATCTTTCACATTTCAAGTGTAAAGATTGACTTGTATTTTTTCTCAAACCCACCTGTTAATGTAATTGCCGCGCTTTTCTTAACAGGGTGCAATGATAGTTTACGCCGATTACTGGGTTTTTGATTGTCGAATTGCTTTGTTTGGATGTTCGTTTAATGTTGTATGATCATTTTTTTCCCTTGTATCTTTGTCTGACCATTTTGCCTCAAAACAAAGAAATATAACCCATTGGGTATGTTCTTTACATCGATCTGAGCTGAAGGATCTGATAAGGATTTTGAAAAAACCTGATTGCCCAAAATATCATATAGGATGGCTGTGTAAGTATGGTTAAAACTCAAATCGACATTTTGAATTTGAAGAAAATCGCTACATGGATTTGGCAACAACAGAAAATCTGAATTGGCTGGAGAATTGGTTGATGTTGGAATACATTGATAAATGTTCACAATATTGCTGTAGGTCATTGGCGCGAGAACATTGGTCGCCCCTCCTGCACTGATTACATAATTGCCGGTCGCAAGCACAGCATTGTCCAATATGAATTGTGGCAACGAATCGCGCTGCCAAGATTTGCTGGAAGCGTCATAGATATCTACAATATTAAAAGAGCGGTATTCTATATTATTGGACATATCGAAATAGCACCCTCCAACGAAAAAAGCTTTGTCACAGGAAGATGCACCATTATCAATGAAGGCCCTGGCAACAGATAGATTAGATTGCGACCACGATAAGGTGACGGTATCATAAATATCCACTTGGTCTGTAGGTTTGTTATCTGCTGTTATACCACCCGCGAATATTATTTGGGATCCGGAAACTGCTGCGCTCAACAGGCCTCTTGCTAAGGATAAAGTATCCTGTTCCCATGTTTGACTTTCAAAATCATAGATATCTACGCGATCACTTACCTGATTATTGAATTTATAGCCGCCTGCAAAATAGGCTTTACCACCTAATATAGCAAAACCCATGGCACATCTGGCTTCAGATAGAGAGTCAACCGACCACTTTTGATTTTTTTGGTCATAAATATCTACTCTTTTGGTGACGGTGAGGTTTTCAATATTGGCTCCACCGGCCCATAATGCCCAATGCTGGTAAGCCAGTGCTGCAATGCTGAATCTGGCTTCGGATAATTTTGCAGTTTTTCGTTCCTTGGTATAAACGTTGTATATGTCTACTGCATCAGAACTAGCCGTATTATAACCTCCTGCAAATAATATTTCGTTGTTGAGCGTCAATCCAACCGGAAAGGATCGGGCAATGGATAATGAGGCGTTAGTCCACTCATTTTTATCCAGATTGTAAATATCAACCTTGGGTGAATAGTAAAAGCCATCGTTGCCACCTGCCATAAAAACTTCTTCATCATAGGCAGCAATACCCATTTGTATCTTGGCCAATGGTAGATTGATCTGGCTCCATTGGGCAAACAAATGTGAGCTGTAAAAGCATAATGTGAGCAATGCTCCAAAGAATATTTTTTTCATTACGGATAAATTTTATGAGTGAAAATTTAGTAAAACCCGGAGCAGACGAAGTGTGTCCGTCTGCTCCGGGCAATCCATTATTTTTTGTAAGTGGCTTCCCCTTCGATGGTGGTAATGGTTAAAACACCATTGTCCGGATTGAGGGCAATTGATGTGTTGAGCCAGCCTGAGATACCCTCATATTTACCCGTACCTCCGGAGTAGTGTTGCCATGACAGACCTGTATTGTTGAAATAACTTTGGCCGGTACCACTGAATTCAACTTTGTCTCCCTTTCCATCAAAAATCACAATATCAAAGGCCAAATCAAAGGCAGAAGTGACAGGATTAAGGGATATGGTGTTCATGGTGATGTAACTTTTTGTGGCATCAATGTTGCCAACAATGTTGTCTGAACCACTGACAATATATTTTTTAGGCAATTGAAGGACTCCGGCGGGGGTGGTTACAGAGTGAAATCCCGCTGTCAAATCAGGAGTATTGGTATATGATCCTGAAATACTGACCGTTTGCCAATCATCCTCTTTGGAGCATGAAAATAATGTTAGTAACAGCAAACTTAGCCATATTAAATTTGTACGCATGATGTTTAAATTGAAGTGTTAAGTAATCAATGTTATCAGTACAAATTTGGGCACATGGCCTATATAATTGATAGGATTATCGTTTCATTAATGGGAGAATGAGGGTGTAATTAATGGCACTATTGTTTCAAAAAGTGGACTATTGTTGCAGGGTTCTGAATTCCAATGGCGTTTTTCCATATATTTTATGGAATAGTCGGGAAAAATACCCTGGGTCAGAAAAGCCAACTTCATATGAAATTTCGGCAATTGATTTCCTGGAACTGAGCAAGGTAGAGCAAGCTTTTTCAAGTCTGAATTTGTTAATGAAATGGGAAGTAGATATTCCGGTAAGAGCCGTAAGCTTTCTGTGCTACTGTACACGGCTAATGTCCAAAGCTGAACAGAGTTCTGGAATTCCAAATTTTTCATTTTGATAGTGAAGTTCCAACTGTGCATAAACATCAACCAAAAACCTTTCATTTAAACCCAATTGACGAGAATCTCCCCGGCTTTCAGGATTTGACAGGTTTTTTTGACTGTATTTTAGCTTTAATTTTTCCCTGGATTCATATAACTTTTTTAAACGGATTATCAGTTCTTTTCCTTTAAATGGCTTATATATGTATGCATCGGCTCCTTTTTGATAGCCCAATATTTTGGATTCTCCATCTGCCATGGCCGTCAACAGAACAATAGGTATGTGGTTTGTTCTGAAATCGTTTTTTAGTGCTGCACAAAGTTCATAGCCATCTTTTTTTGGCATCATAATATCACTGACAATGAGGTCTGGAACGCATTCAATGGCTTTTTTAACCCCTTCCTCCCCATCGCAAGCTGTTTCAGTGGCAAATTCCCTGGAGAGCAGATTTTGGAGAAGTTGAGTCAATTCAGCATTGTCTTCAACGATTAAGACCAGCGGCTTTTCTGAAAGTACGGAGGAGTCATCATTCACTAAATTACCAGTATTGTTTTCTGTATAAATAGGATTACTTCCATCGTCTTTATAGAGATGATCCATCCAATTTACTTTTTTATAAGTAGTGTTGACTGGAAGCTGAATTGTAAATGTGGTGCCTTGCTCTGGCATGCTATCTACAGAAATGGTGCCATTCAGGCTCTGGACATATTCTTTTACCAGCGTTATACCAATTCCGCTACCTTCTGTTATGGGCTGATTTTCGGAACTTATTTGAAAAAACCTTTCAAAGATTAATGGGAGTTTTTCTTTGGGAATGCCTATGCCGGTATCTTTGACTTCAATTTGTAGTATTTTCTTGTCCTCAATATAAGTAGCAATTAAATAGATATTGCCTCCATTGGGTGTAAATTTGATGGAATTGTGGATTAAATTTATAACAATCTCCTCTGTTTTTTGTAAGTCAAGGTCCATCCAAAGCGACTCCTGATTTTTAATAAAATGCAGGTTTATTTGTTTTTTTTCAGCCAGACTTTTAATAGACAAAATTAAATAAGATAAGTAGGACATAACATCAGACTGTACGTATTGAATGTCCAGTAAGCCGGATTCAGCTTTTGACAACTCCAACATTTGATTTACCAACCTGAGTAGCCTTCTGGCGTTGTTTTCCAGAATGTGTAGATTGTTTTTAAGAGCGTGGTTGCTGGCATCAGTTTGGATGTTGTCTGCAATGCCTAAAATTACGGAGATGGGTGTACGGAATTCGTGGGTAATATTCATGAATAGCCTTGATTTCGCATCATCCAGTTCCTTTAATTTAGCCAGCTTAATTTTTTCGTCTTTGGTTCTTCTGTTAAAAACATACACAATGACCATAAGGATATAAATGGAGATCCAGAGAGAATTTAAAGTTGTAAAAATGAGATTGACGTTACCCACCCTCATTTCCGGGGCTATTTCACCTGATGAATGAAAGGCAGCAATATATATAATACCACCCATATAAGTTGCGGTATTGATCAAAGCCAGTTTTTTATCAGAGAAAATAAAAGCAAAAATCACAATTGCCAGTGAGGAGAACTCTATACCTCCGGAATGCAACAATCCACCTTGTTTTGCCATAGTATAAAAAGTAAGACTCATGACAATAATGGAATTGAAATAGTAAAACAGGACCGTATGTTTTCTTACCACAGCAAATGAAACAATAGCAACAAAATAATAGGCTATCAGCAGCCATCCATACACTTTCAGAACCGGGACATCCAATATATATGTCAGAACAGTTAGGCCTATGACAGGAGGAACAACACCGACCGTAAATAGAAAAAAAATCCTTTTAACTTCCAATTCCTCCGGGGTATCACCTTCAAGGTAAAACCATTGATCCAACTTTTCACTTATTTTCATTTTAACCCGATTGCCGATTGATATCCGGAATCTAAATTTACCAATTTCAGAACACAAAAGCATCCCAAACCATCAATGGAGAAAGTGATTTTGATCATTTTTGTATCCATTAAAGTGGTCAATCTGGTATATTATTAGTGGGAGTAATAAATTATTGAAAATGAACATTCAAATCAGGATGTTTGGCCACCATAGCTTTGTAATAATTAATGGTTGGTCTCGATAATAAACGGGATAGGGCGGGGTAGGCAAAATCCCATTTGGGGCTCATGGATCTGAAGCGAAAACGCTGTTTTTCAGAAGCGGTTTTACACAATGAAAACAGGGTGTCATTTTGGATTTTTAGATTGGCTCTGATGTTTTCAATGTCATTTGTTGACATGGGTTCTCCTCCCAGCACATCTAGAACTTCATTGTAATTGACAGGGTATGGCAAAGCATAGATCTTTAAGATAAGATTGTACTCAGCAGCCATTTTTTTATAGTACGTTTGCAGATGGTTGGCCAATCTGTCTGTGTTGAGTACACCTTTGGCAATAGAAGCGTAATCGCTTTCACCATCGATTTTGATGGCTATGCCTTTTGAAAAATCCTTATCCAGTTGATTGGCAATGTAGTTGTCTTTGGAATTGGCGATGATGATGAGGTGATCTTTCTTAAGGGTTTTGTCTGTTGTATCCTTTTCCGTGCAACCATTTTTATCAAATACTTTCTGTGCATATTTTCTGAAGTTCATCAGTGAAAGTAAACCACTGTTTTCAAAATAGCCTCCGTCAATAAAATGGCCCAGTCCTTCGATGGTAGCAGTGGCACTGAAAAGTGGAAATCTTTCTGTGGTGGAAATGGCTTCCATGAAAGGCAGTGTATGATTATTGTTGAGTGTCAGGATATTGGTTGAACCGGCAACGACATTGGAACCATTGGGGATTCTTGCAGAGACAGCAACTCCATAATTTCCGGAAGATTTTGTTGTGTTGGTTATCAGTACAGGATAATAATGATTTTTTACATATTGGCTCCAGTATTGATCGTAAGGAGTTTGGTCGAGGGGTGCCAGAGCATCCTGTTTAATCAATCTCCAATAGTTAAGCATGCCGGTTATGGATCGGTCACGAAGCCCCGGCTTTTTGTTTATGAGTGCCTGATCGTTATTTGGTGGTTTTTGATTATGTTGAAAAAATGATAAATAACAATTTATATTATGAAAAGTTTGCATTATCAAATAAATTGTTTTAATTTTGATGATTATGTAAAATATTATAAACCCTTTTGCCATGGAAATACCACCTTTTTTACTATCCTAGTAGCACCTGATCTATTTTCAAATAGTTATTAATTATTAAAATATTTAGCAATGAAATCAAAATTAAATTCTGTTTTTATTAAGGGGGGGGGGTAAATTATTTGTAAAAAAATTAATTTACCTTCTTTTTATCTTTTTTCTTTCTTTGGAAAGCTTAGAGGCTCAATTCAATTCAAATTGTGGTGCGGGATATTTGGCTGCTGATAAATTTTTTACCTACAGCCCGGAAGGCCCGGAAGGCATCCAAATTCAATATTTCAAACGTGGGAAAATGCTTTCCAATATTTGTGGTGATGATTTTGGATATGATGTAGTAATAAGTCTGTATAACAAATATGAAACGCCGGTGAATTGCAATTATTCAATCACAATCAGGGCATTTTCTCTTGTTCCCAACATCATCGAAAATAGTGGATTGCAAAACTTTGCGGTGGTACCAATTACCAATGGTGTGGTAGATTATACTTTTGATTTTTCAGGCACAATTTTAACGGGAGAAACCAAATGTGGGCTTATTAAGTGCTCTTTTCCAAATATTAATTATACTGCTAATGTGTGGGCATTAAACAACCATCAATTCGCAGTAACAAATAATTCAACAAACATAACGAACAATTCGGGTGCAAATCCGGGAATGTTTGGTGGGGCAATCAGGTTTGTCCATCATTTTGATCCTGTAATTTCATCTGACATAACATTTGATTATCTAGATAGACATTTTTTTCATAGGGATTTAACTATAAATGAGAATGAAGATAT
>CALJKQ010000140.1 GCA_937973565.1 uncultured Saprospiraceae bacterium
CCAAAAACATAGATGGCAATAAGCTGAAACCCGCTTTTGGCTGGTTTGTATTGGCCATGGGCCTCTATATTTTGGTGAAAGAATTGATGGGGGCATAACCGGAAAAGCCCATTCATTTTTCAGTTTCGGTTAAGTATTTCAAAATATTTATCCATTTCCAATGTATTTCGGAAAGAACAACTTATCCGGGCATTGTATTTTTGATAGAAACGGTATTTAATATTGTAAAGACCTTCTTTTTTATCTGGTTGGCAAATTATATTTTGCTTTCTTTGCCTATATTTTTCATAAGTGATTGATAAACAGAATTTTGTTTCACTGTGTTACTTTTGTTACCTAACATTATTTTATAATTTGCCATTATTGCGATTAAATTCAATAAAATGCCGCAACATCACCAAATTTTAATCGTGGGCGGAGGCAATGCAGGAATTTCGGTTGCTGCCCAATTATTACGCAAAAAGGACAATCTAGATATAGCCATCCTAGATCCTTCTGATAAACATTATTATCAACCAGCCTGGACTCTGGTGGGGGCAGGGGAATTTGACATCAACAAAACGGTAAGAGAACAAGGGGCATGTATGCCCACGGGAACTACCTGGATCAAAGATGGAGTAAGCACTTTTCAGCCTGACGAAAACCAGATAACTACAGCCAAAGGCAATGTCATTTCTTATGATGTGATGATTGTTTGTCCAGGCATTCAGATTGATTGGGATAAAATAGAAGGGTTAAAAGATACCTTGGGTAAAAACAACGTAAGCTGTAATTATTCATTCCAGCATGCACCGTACACTTGGGAGATGATCAAAAATTTTAAAGGGGGTAAAGCTGTTTTTACCAATCCGGTGTCACCCATCAAATGCGGCGGGGCTCCACACAAAATCATGTATCTCGCAACCCATTACTGGACAAAGATGGGCATCCCTTATGAAGTGCACTATCTATCCGGAGCGGGTGCCATTTTTGCCGTAAAAGAATATGCAGAAACCTTGAATAAGGTAGTGAAAAAAAGAAACATTCACACACATTTTGGCGTCAATGTGGTTCGAGTTGATGGGGAAGCCAAAAAAGTGTTTTACGAAGAAAAAAATCAACAAGGTGAGCTGGAAATCAAAACGATGGATTTCGACCTCTGCCATGCAGTGCCTCCCATGAGTGCGCCTGATTTTGTAAAACACAGCGATCTGAGAGACAGCAACAATCCTTACGGATATGTAGAAATCGATAAGCATACACTTCAGCACATTCGTTTTCCCAACGTATTTTCACTGGGCGACTGCACCAATGCGCCTTGCAGTAAAACGGGTGCCGCCATCCGTAAACAGGCTCCTGTTGTGGTTTCCAATGTATTGTCATTCATGGAAAACAACCCACTGGCTGCCAGGTATGATGGTTATAGTGCTTGTCCGATCCCAACCCAGTACGGCAAATTGATGTTGGCTGAATTTGATTACACCAACACGCCCAAGATGAGCTTTCCTTTCGACCAGACCAAGCCCAAAAAGTCCATGTGGGTATTGAAAAAATATGGCCTGCCTTGGTTGTATTGGAACAAAATATTAAAAGGAACTGCTTAGTCTGACAGTTAAAGGCCAAAACAGAAAACGAAAAATTGGTTTGCATCCTGTTTTTGGTTAATATTACAGGGCAAAATTGATGTGTAACAAAGGTTACTCCTTACCCCTTTGCTCTGAATTATATTTGCAAAACCATTTTGGGTAATACTTAAACAACTATAAAATCATCATTATGCAAATAGAACAAATCTATACAGGTTGTCTGGCGCAAGGAGCATATTACATAACCTCCAACGGAGAGGCAGCCATCATAGATCCCCTCAGAGAAATTCAACCTTATATCACCAGATTGAAAAAGGACGGGGTTCAGCTGAAGTATATTTTTGAAACCCATTTTCATGCGGACTTTGTGAGTGGGCATCTCGACTTGAGCAGAAACACAGGAGCGCCCATCGTATATGGTCCTACGGCAAAACCCAGTTTTGATTTCGTGTCGGCCGAAGACGGCCAAACTTTTAGAGTGGGTGACATCACCATTGTTGCTTTACACACACCGGGTCACACCATGGAAAGTACGTGTTACTTGTTGCGGGACAAAGACGGAAAAGATCATGCGCTGTTTTCCGGCGATACCTTGTTTATCGGAGACGTAGGTCGTCCTGACCTGGCGCAGAAAGCAGCTTCCATGACGCAGGAACAATTGGCCGCCACACTTTACCATTCATTGCGCAACAAGGTAATGAACCTGGCCGATGATGTGATTGTGTATCCTGCTCATGGTGCCGGCAGTGCATGCGGAAAAAACATGAGCAAAGAAACCGTTTCTACCATCGGTGAACAGAAAAAATCAAATTATGCCCTAAGGGCCAACATGACGGAAGCAGAGTTTATAAAGGAAGTAACCGACGGCTTACTGCCTCCTCCTGCATATTTTGGTGCCAATGTTGCCATGAATAAAACCGGTTATGAAAGCTTCGAAAATGTCTTGAATCAAGGCATGCGTCCTCTTTCGCCTGCAGAATTTGAAGTAGCAGCAGAAGAGACCGGAGCCCTTATCCTGGATACCCGTGCCAATGGCATTTTCTGGCATGGATTTATTCCCCAAAGCATCAACATCGGACTTAAAGGAGATTTTGCTCCTTGGGTGGGTGCGTTGATAGCCGATGTATCCCAGCCCATTTTATTGGTCACAGAAGCAGGCAGCGAAGAAGAAGCCGTAACCCGATTGAGCAGGGTAGGTTTCGATAATGTGTTAGGACACCTTCAAGGTGGTTTTGAAGCCTGGAAAGAAAGCAACAGAGAAGTGGACACGATCAAAAGAATTACAGCCGATCAGTTTGCGGAAGCAATAAACATAAACACAGACAAAGTTGTCGACATCAGAAAAGAAAGTGAGTACGCAGCAGAACACGTAGAAGAGGCGTACAATCGTCCTTTGGCTTACATCAATGATTGGGTAAAAGACATCCAACCGGGTGAGCATTTTTACATGCACTGCGCAGGAGGTTACAGAAGTATGATTGCGGCCTCCATCCTGCAAGCCAGAGGATTCAGAAACTTTACGGAAGTAGAAGGTGGCTTTGCGGCCATCAGCAAAACCGCGGTTCCCAAAACCGATTTTGTGTGCCAGAGTAAGGTAATGGGATAATGTCAATGAAGTAGATAAAAAAGATTGTTAAAAGGTTTTGAAGGTCCTGTCATCCCGGTTGTAAGATAGCCGGGGTGATGGGAATTTTTAGTCAGGTACGTCTAAAGCAACCAAACACAGTTGTAAGAATGTTTTCCTGTACTGTTTTAATTTTGGCTTTGTATGCAGATTTCAGATAGCCGATTAAAAGAATGTCTGAAGTTTTTTACACAGCAGATCCCAGGTTCTGCCGGGGATTGGGTACTTTGATTTTGCAACTAAACAACAATGATATGGGTATTCTTGAAATGATAAAACAACCGTGGCCATGGTACGTTGCGGGCCCGCTGATCGGGCTAACCGTACCGGCGCTGCTGATTTTGGGCAACAAATCTTTTGGTATCAGTTCTTCATTAAGACACATGTGTGCCATTTGTTTGCCTGCCAATATTCCTTTTTTTAAGTACGATTGGAAAAAGGAAATCTGGAATTTATTTTTTGTAGGTGGCATTGCACTTGGGGGCATAGTGGCCATCACCTTTCTGAAAAATCCCAATCCCATTCTTATTCACCCCAATCTTGCCATCGAGTTGGCATCGTATGGCATCAATGATTTTCATGGTTTGGTTCCTTCTCAACTTTTCAATTGGGGTGAACTCATGTCTTTGAAAGGTATGATCATGATCGTAGTTGGCGGTTTTCTTGTAGGCTTTGGTACCCGATACGCCGGAGGATGTACCAGCGGTCATGCCATCATGGGTATCTCCAATTTACAATGGCCGTCTTTGGTAGCGACTTGCTGTTTTATGGCTGGTGGCTTTCTCATGGCCAATTGGATCTTACCTTTTATTTTGTCACTTTAAAATCCGCATGAAATGAGTAAGGAAATAGTAAATCCCGGGATAACAACTGACACACCGGCTGCAGAAGAACAAGATTATTTGCTTCGTTCCACCGACGCAGTGTGTGTCAACGAAAGTCACTTGCACCACAAATGGTATTACAACTTCAAATACATGGCGGTAGGACTTATATTTGGCGTTATTTTCGTGAAAGCAGAGATAATAAGCTGGTTTAGAATTCAGGAGATGTTCCGTTTTCAGTCTTTTCATATGTACGGTGTCATTGGCTCAGCCATCGCTGTAGGTATGACATCTGTTTTTTTAATCAAGCGATTCAATATTAAAACCATACACGGAGAGACCATCGAGTTTCACGACAAACAATTCAACAAAGGGCAAGTCATTGGCGGCCTACTCTTTGGTTTGGGCTGGGCCATCACAGGAGCTTGCCCAGGGCCCATTTTTGCCCAAATCGGTAGTGGTTATGTAGTGGTACTCGTTACTTTGTTAAGTGCTATCGCTGGCACCTGGACTTACGGCTACCTCAAAAACAAATTACCTAATTGACAAAACGCCCCTACCGTCATGCTCAAAGGAACTAAGTTAT
>CALJKQ010000141.1 GCA_937973565.1 uncultured Saprospiraceae bacterium
ACAGAATCCCTGTCCACGCCTGAGGTCAACCTCAAGATAATTCTTGGATTGATTTCAGAAATGTAATTAACCTTATCAACGGCTTTGAATCGGTAATCTTTGTCTTTTAGAATATCCGCCATCATTTTATCGGTACAGGGACCACAATACAATTTAATTTCCTGGTATCGGCAGATTTCATTGTCAAATAAATAGAACAATTCTAAGTGCTGGATTGGGGATTTCGCTGCAAAGAAAATCGTATCGTTTAAGAAATGTGAATCAACCTGAAAGCTTTTTTTACGAAGATTTTGTCCAGCATCTGTAAGATAGTCTTTCACCTTGGTGTAATGGAAGTCTACAAACACGGGAGCACTCTTGGGTGAGCAAGCACTCATAGTTAGTAAAGCAAATAACACTAGTGCATTTATGGATGTTCGCATATTACGGGTCGTGTTTTTTTCATAGGCCTCAAAATGTCTGTTCTTATTATTGGCTACAAACTTCCTCCAGCAAGGTTCTGAAGGCAGCAAATTTTCCTCCATACAATGCCTGGGTCTTTTGCTGCAAGCCGGGGGCATATTCATTCTGGTATTCCATATAGCTTGACAAATCAGGTGCCGTGTATTGTATGGCATACGTCACTCCGTCCGGGTTGTGATCTTCAATAATTTTCAACATCTTCCACGAAGTAAATTTACCCGTGGCCATCACTTCAGGAATGTGGGTATTTTGCATCCACGTCGTCCATTCGTCGTGCACACTGTGGTCGATGATGATGGTTACATTGTACAGTACAGGCATGGTTACGATTTTTCCATGTTGTCGCCCCTCAATATTCGATATCTTTTCCTTGCATCTACCACAAAGGTGCTGCCGGTATATTCGGTAAACAACTTAAAGTAAAGTTCCTGCGCTTTGGCTGTATCGTTGAGTTGATAATCGTACATACGAGCCATCTCATAGATAGCATTGTCTGCGCGTATCTCGTCTTTGTATTTTTCAATGATCAGGTTGTACATTTCAATGGCCTTTTCCGGCTGCTGCAGCTTCCTGTAAATCTGCGCCTTGGTGTAATAAATGTCATCGATCAGTGAATGCTCAGGGAATAAGGTTGCCACTGAATCCAGTTTGGTAAAAGCCTCGCTGAATTTATTCTGGAAAACCAGCAGTTCGGCGGTAGCAAACATGGCCAGGGTGACATCGGTGGTGTCGAGATTGAGATTGTCCATGATAAATACCGACATATCGATGGCATCGTTGGCAATCAGTCGGGTAGTCGCAGACTTCAGGATGTCGAATTGCTGCTGAGCCCATTCAAAGTCGCCAGTGAAATAAGACAACCTCGCGTTTCGGTAGCGGGCATCTTCTCCCAGTACGCCTTCTTTAAAGGCTTTATCTACTTGTGAATACAAAAGGGAAGCCTCCCATCGATCGCCATCCATGAGGTAGTAATCTCCCAACTTTAATTTGGCACCAGCGATATCCGTAGGGGCCACACCGCCAAAATCAATTACTTCCAACAAGATCTCCTGGGCCTTTTTGAGATTGTTCATGTACAAAGCCTCAAAATCGGCAAACTCAACCATCAGAGCCGCTGTCTGGGTGTTGCGACCGTATTCTGTTAAAAAGGATTCATACTCTTGCTGAAGAGATGTCAGATCTTCTTTGGTATAGGTAAAACTGGACGTTATTTTTTGTTTTTTACTGTTGAGCAGGGCTCTTTTGGCGCTCAGATAAAAGCCGGAGTTGATGGAGAAATTTTCAATGATGTACGAATACGCTTCGATGGCTGTGTTGTAATCCGCATCATCATAGGCAATGTTACCAACCTGAAAAACGCGTTCACCCATGCCTTCCATCTTCATGTCTATGGCCCTGGCTTGTCGAAGCGCCTTTTTGTAGTCTTTTTGCTGGAGGTAAGACCACTCCAGTAATTCCGGATATAAAATTTCATCCGGATTGCTTTGCATCAAAGTAAAAATCTGGGCTTGCATTTCCTTGATCTCATCTTCGGTGAGATTTTTCTCAAACGTTTGTTTGAGGTAATCCATATTGCCTCTAAACTGCTCCACCGAAAGCAGATAGTAATAAATCATCTTTTTGGTATCCCCTGTCCGACGATAGAGATCGCCCAGGCTGAAGGCAAAAGGTTTTACATTGCCGCTGATTTTTCCACCTTTTTCATACGCTTCAATGGCTTCCGGAAAGAGGGAATACCCAATAAAGGCACGGGCCAATTCATCCGTACTCTGGGGCTGTTTGTCGAGACGGCCAATGGCCAGCGCGTATTGTTTTTTGGCATCTTCCCCTTCATTCATCCTGTCGTACAGGCTTCCCAAGGTGACCAATAGGGAGATGACCTCGGGTTTCTTTTTGATCTCCGCCAATACCAGATCTTTGGCATCGCTGTACTTATTCATAGTGATCAGGCACTCTGTTACTCTTTGAAAATAGAACTCGTTCATGGGCTCTTTTTCGTACAACTGCCTGTACAGAGTTGCGGCTTTTTCATACTCCCCGTTGGCAAAATATTGGTTGGCCAGACGAGATTGCTGCGCATATGACGCGATGGCCACAAAAAACATAAAAATAAAAACGAAGCTTCGTTTCATGGTGTGTTGAGTATGTTGCAATAACGGAATGAAGTACCGCTTAGTTTCCTGCTGTGATAAAAAATCCTTCAATGCCTGTCAGATTTCTACGCCTTCGTCATTTTTTCCCAATATTTCCCAGGTATGATCAGCCAGCAAGCGTGCCGTAGCTATCCACTCGTAGGGCTTGTTTTTACCCCATTCATTAGGCGCGATCATTGACAGCACCCACTGTCCATTGGGTCTTTCGTACAGGTGATACTCGTAACCGATAACCGGTTTAAAGCCCATGTCTGCCCTGTATATTTTCTCCGATATGTCAATCCTGTCGTGTAAGGCCTGCGCCTGGCGAATCAACGTTTCAACCTGCTCTTTGATTTGCTGGAGCTGATTGCCGGTTTGCTGGTACATGGCCGTCATGGCATTGCCCTTTGTTCTACCCTTGTCAAGGGGTCGAATAATAGCACTGCCCACATGGTGTGCATAGGGCAGCAGATTGGGCGCTTCTGCTGTTTTGTCTTTGTCTATTGGGTTAAAAAAGTCCTGCATATCCATTAAAGTGTAAAAATACCAAATAGTTCAGAATTAAAAATTTTTATGAATCCTGTGCCAACCATATAAAATTCTACCCGGTCTCATTTTTGAGCGTTCATACCAAATAATATTGCCCGACAGCTTATTTTATGCTCAATATTTTTGGATAAATGGCTATTTTTGTACTTACAACTGAGATCAATGGATTACAATCACAGGGCCATAGAGTCCAAATGGAGAAAGTTTTGGGAAAATGAGCAAACCTATAAGACGCTCAACAATACCACCAAGCCCAAATATTACGTGCTCGATATGTTCCCCTACCCTTCGGGATCGGGACTTCACGTAGGACATCCGCTCGGCTATATTGCCTCAGATATTGTTGCCCGATTCAAAAGACAGCAAGGCTTCAACGTACTGCACCCTATGGGCTACGATGCCTTTGGTCTTCCAGCAGAACAGTACGCTATTCAAACCGGTGTTCATCCCGCCGTTTCAACAGAACAAAATATTCAAACCTACAGGGCACAACTCGACAACATCGGCTTTTCTTTCGACTGGAGTCGCGAAGTGAAAACCTCTGAACCCTCCTATTACAAATGGACCCAATGGATCTTCCTGCAGCTTTTTGGTCACTACTACGACCTGGATGCAGAAAAGGCCATGCCCATTGAAGAACTGATCCAAAAATTTGAAGAAAAGGGAAGTGAAGGCGTCAATGCCTACCATAGCCACGACGAACAATTTTCTGCAGCAGCATGGAAAGCTATGACCCCCTACCAAAAGGATCAGGTATTGATGAATTATCGCCTGGCCTACCGAAAAACGGGATACGTCAACTGGTGTGAGGCCCTGGGTACCGTATTGGCCAACGATGAAGTCAAAGACGGCGTATCAGAGCGTGGTGGACACCCTGTAGAGCGAAAGGCCATGATGCAGTGGTTTTTGCGCATCACAGCTTACGCCCACCGACTGCTCGACGACATGGCAGGGCTGGACTGGCCGGAGGCACTCAAGACCATGCAAAACAATTGGATAGGCAGATCAGAAGGCGCTCAGGTCTTCTTTAAGATTCAGGGACACGATACGGAGCTGGAAATATTTACCACCCGCCCGGACACCATCTTTGGTGCCACCTTTATGGTCCTGGCTCCGGAACACGATCTCGTAAGCACGCTTACTACTGCGGAACAGGCAGATGCCGTGAAAGCCTGCATTGATTTTGTAAAAAGCAGGTCGGAAAGAGAGCGCATGGCAGAAGTAAAAGAAATGAATGGAGCCTTTACCGGTTCCTATGCCATCCATCCCTTTACCAACGAAAATATTCCCATCTGGATTGGCGATTATGTTTTGAAGGATTATGGCACAGGGGCCATCATGGCGGTGCCCAGCGATGATGAACGCGATAAAACCTTTGCCCAGAAATACAATTTGCCCATCGTAGATGTGGTTGACAAAAGCAAGTACCCGGGATCGACACTGCACGACAAAGAAGGCATCATCATCAACAGTGATTTTCTCAATGGCATGGAAGTACCCGATGCCATCCAGCTCATGTTTGAGAAAATTGAAAAAATGGGCATTGGCAAAAAGAGGGTAAACTTCAAGTTGAGGGATGCCAATTTTTCCAGGCAGCGATACTGGGGAGAACCCTTCCCTATTGTTTACGATGCAGACGGTGTTTCCCATCCACTACCTGAAAAGGAACTGCCTCTGACCCTGC
>CALJKQ010000142.1 GCA_937973565.1 uncultured Saprospiraceae bacterium
TCTTCGCCAGCCAGCTATTACACTGGAAAGGTTTACTTCAAAATCATCGTTTTGGTCAAACGTGGTGCCGTTGAGCAACTTGCCTTCATATTTTACCCTGATGTTGCTGTTTATCTTTGGCTTGGAATCATTACCGGGAACTTCTATAATGTAGTACAGTCCGTCGTCGGTCTTTTGCGCAGTAAGGTTATTTTCTTTTAAATAGTCCACAATATCTTCTTCTCCCTCTTCCTTGCTGCAGGAAAAAAAAGTAGTGGTAGCCAACAGCATTGCCAAAAACAGAATACGTTTCATGATTTTCATTTGAAGTGCAAAAATGATTAAAATTAGATGTTTATGCAGTTTATTGGTGTTGAAAACTTAAAAGAGTATTTTGTTTTTGTATTGTTTTATGGTGTCTAAACACATTTAAATTATTCATTTTCTGCGTGTTATATATTTGGTTTATATATATTATTAAAATGTTTATATAATGTAGTTGAGCTATTAAATATTTTAAAAAAATAGAAAGTAAATTTGCATTATAAAATGTTTAGAAATTGGAAATGCAATTTCTAAATTTTTTTTCATGATTTCATTTTTTCATTCGAGAAAGAAAAGTCAAAAAAAGTTTGATTGTTCTTCTCACCAACAAAAAAAGGCCAGAATTGAAATGGTTCTGACCTTTTTAAAAATGCTATCGGCATTACTAAACATTTTATCCCTTTTCAAGGATTAAAATGAAAAAGTGGGGTCTTACGAGGGCCCCATTTTTTATTATTAGTTAATTTCTGTCTTTTTCCTCAATAATTAAATAATAACCTCCAGATTATTTAACGATACAAATATAGAGTTATTTAAAATTAGTTGATAAATAATCAAAATGAAAGATTGTTTTATTTATCTAGTTCCAAGTCTCGTCCCATTTTTTCCCATTCCGACATTTGATATCTAAAGTACTGACTTCGTTCCAAGGCATTGTCTTTGCTGATATTGACGCTAAATGCCTTATAGTTATAGGTTTTTTCCCGGATTCTGCTGGTAAACCGGGGGTCGTTGGTATGAATAAAATCAGGATATTCGGTGCTGATGAAAGCTTTTTCGTAGCCGTCGGTATTGTAATATACCTGTGATCCACCAAAATAATACTTGTTGATCAGCAGCTGAGCCTCTCCGTAGGCTCGACCGTTCTCCGGGTTAAATTTATGGCCGGTTTCAGCTACCTTTCGCAGGTGTTCGATAAGATCTCCAAAATCTTTGTACAATTCTTCGGTTTGTTCCTGGTTAATGATGCCAATTCGGTGTCCTAGCTTTAAGCGGTGAAAGGCCGCATTAAATACCCCCGGGCCCCAAATTTCTGTGGTTGGGTGGTTGTTGAACTCATGGCTCAGATAACTCACCAGCTGCAGGTTTTCTCCTTGCATTTGCAGCGTTTCCAGTTTTTTTTGTGCCTTCTGATAACCCCCTTTTTCGTGGTGCCACATGTGGTGCAAAAAAGTCACCAGACGCGGAAAATCAAAATAATGGGGCATGGGTAGTTCGTTTCCCAGTAGAATCACTTCATTGTCTCTCCCTCTGCGCAAAGAGTCAAAGGTTCGGCCAAAGGAGAGTAAAAATTCTTTGAGGGTACTGGCTGTGATACTTACATGTTCGGTTACAAAACTGATCTGGTTAAGCCCCGAGTTTTGTTCCAGGAGGGAGTCAAACGAAATATTGTAGTGAAGACAAAGCTTGACAACTTCATCAATTTTTAAGGCGGTATGCCCGCTGATCCTTTTGTAAGAGGCTCCCTTTTCCACATGCAACACCTCACTCACTTCATCCACCAGGGAGAAGGTTTCCTTCTTAAAAAGGTTTTTGATGCTTTGAAATAGTGCTTTTTGAGTTGGGTCCATAATTTTTATAAAAAACGTAAACAGGTATTGTTTCAACAAATATATGTAAATACAAATACTTTGCCATATTTATGCTTAGTAATCTGCTGTTATTGTAAATATTCTGACGGAATATAGGGGGATTATAGAAATAAATGATAATATTTTGGCTTCCATCTCTTTTCCCTTTCTTTAACTAAGCCCACCTTACGCTTGCATTTTATGTAAAAAAGGAAATAAGTTCTGGCTAAGCGCGGCGGTTTTTATGTGTTATTGTATTCTTTTGACATTTATTCCACACTTAAACGGGTTTTCAGGGAGACTAAGGGTGTTTTTGGAAAAATGGTAGAAAAAAATTTTTTGATTATACAATTTGTACAACATTCTTGGCTTGTTATCCCTATATCTTTGCCAACGTTGCCGAACAACACAGCCCAACGGAATGAAAAGTTTTATTGCCTCAGAACGCTATAATATCTGGCATTTTTCATGCGATTTTAACAGATCGGGGGAGCCGAACGCAGTTCTCCTGGTCTCGTTTTATTTTCTCCTGTTCTCCTTGTTTTCTTGTAGTCCTGTTTATTATGCCCCCGGTCCTCAACAACTGCCTGCCTTCACCAAAACCATTGAAACGCGGGTCAATGCAGGCTTTGTCGCCACTCACCGGTCAACAGGGCTTGAAGCTTTCGCAGCCCATACACCCACCAAACACCTTACCATCGCTGTTGGCCATGCCTCTTATTCGGGCAACAAAACAACGTCCTTCTTATCTACTTATGGAAACGGAACCCTCAGCGAGCTGGGCCTGGGTTATTATCTGTGGCCGGACAAACAAAGGCAATTTGTTTTTGACCATTGTTTGTTTGTAGCCTATGGCAATTTTGCCTACCGATCATCGCACACGCAATACAATACGGAAAACTATCAGCTAGGTTCCAAATTTCGGAGGTACAGCCAAATGGTCGGGCTTACATATAAATCAAAGTTTTTTGAAGCAGCTATATCACTAAAACTGGCTTATGTTTATTACTATGAAACTGTCCAATCCCGGTTTTGCCCCCCTGCCTACATCAATATGCTTACCCGTAATCCTAATCATTTGATGGCCGAGCCCAGCATTATACTCAAGGCGGGTTGGCCCAACGTGAAGGTTTATCTTTCTTATGAAGCCAGTAAAAACCTGAGTACACACGAATTTTATCAACAAAATCATAAAGTGTCTATGGGTGTCTTAACACAGTTTTGACAACAACTTTTATGCAGATTTATTAAAATTGGGGGTAGTAAAACCTGTATTTTGATAAAATTTGGATTTTCAACTTACGTTACCCCCTTGCTGTAAAAACTAAAAATACGGCTCCCCTTTCTACACCCACAACTCTACAACAAAACCATGATCATAGCTAAAGATAAGCTCTCCGCCTATTTTTTGGGCCCTCATCTTCATATTACTTAAACCTTGTCCGTCTGAACGTGTTGGAGGCTTTTGGCTGCCGTTGTCCCTTACCATGAGTCTTAACCTTCCATTGTCTTCAGAAAGTGAAATCACAACGTGACTTCCGTCGCTGTGCTTAATTATGTTGGTTATAGCCTCTTTGAAGATGAGATAAATATTCTGCCGTCTCTCTGGGTCGATAAATTTTTTGGCATCCTCAATTCCGTTTACAAACTCATGGGTCATTCTTTTACTGTGGAGGTTTTTTTCTGCAAAATCCCGCATCCTGTCAATCAGGTTTTCAACTTTATCTTTCCTGCTGTCTATAGCCCAAACGGTATCCCTCATTCTTTCCATGGCCTCTCTGCCCATGCTGCTAATTTCGTTGAGTACTTCCTTGTTTTCTTCATTTGCTTCTATGGCAAGGATCTGGCTTTGCATGGCCAGGCCCGAAAGCAGGGTGCCTACTTCGTCATGTAGGTCGGCACTGATCTTTGTACGCAAGTCCGCCAGTTCTTTTTGTCTCCTTAGTTTTTGATTGAACCGGTATCTTAAGAAAACAAATACCAGTGAGCTCAACAGCAGGGTGAAAACGGCAATCACCCATGCCCTTTTGTACCACACTTGTTTTTTTATGATCGTGATCGTGTACAGACTTGCTTCTTTTTCTGAAATACCGGTCGACGCTCTCACCTCCAACGTGTGGGTGCCGGGCTCTAATCCATACAGAAATATTTTATTGTCAAGTTTCGGAGCCGTCCACTGCTTGCTTTGCTCTTTAATTCGATAGCTGTAGTATACTTCATTGGAATATTCGGGAACCGAAAACTGTAGCTCCAAACTGCTTTCTGTTGGTTGGAGCACCAATTCCTGGAGGGTGTTGAGGTGGCGGTATTCGTAATTGAATTTTTCTTTTTGCAGGTCAAAAATAGCCGTACTGATCAGTTTTAAGGGCTTTATTTTATTCGACGCCTGTACAAATTGCAGCTCATCGGGCATGAAAGAAAAAAGGCCGTCGGTGCTGCCAAAGTAATACCTGCCATCGCTGGCTTTTAAGGTGGCCATTTTATTAAATTCTATCTCCGACAAAGGGTGACCCTTGACCAGGTTGTAAAATTGCAGTGCCCGGGTATCAAAATACAAAAGCCCGAAACTACTGCCCAAATACAAATTACCCTGTTCGTCGGGTAAGATAGAAAATATGGTGCGGTTTTGCATTATATTTTCACTGTTAATAAATGGATTCTTAAAAATGCTGACGGCTCCCGTAAGGATGTTGAGCCTTCCCAGGCCCAGGGTACAGCCAAACCACAATTGATCTCCATCTACTTCTATTTCCTGAATGTCGTTGTCTGCTGTATGCAGCCCTTTTTGGTCAAATTGTTTGAGTAGTTGTCCGCTTTTTGAAACCAACTGTATACCCTTAAAGGTGCTGCTGATCCAAAAGTGTTGACCTCTTTCATCCATTTTGATGTCATTGATGGCTGAATAATAGGTGCCATCTCCGGTGATTTGTGTCTTGAGCCTGTTTTCGGTTTGCCGCTTTCTTTTTAAATCATAGCAGTACAGCTTCGGGGTGTGCCAGATATAAACCCACAATGTATCGTTTTGTATCCATTGATTACAATGTCCTGCATTGTGAGGAAGCCCCACATATTGTTTGCTGTTGTCTTTTAAGTCAATGATGACATTGTTCCATATGAGGTGGTTGTTCCACACGTTCAATGAATAGGTGCCCTTGGCCTCGTTGATCAAGTCATGCCATTTTCCAACGGCTTCAAAACTATTATCACCGGGCTTTTTCATGGCTATACCTCCGTAATAGCTTGCATAGATGTTTTTGTCTTTGTCTTCTGCCAGGGCACGACAGCTGGTTGTGCTGGACAGCAGTGCTTTGTCGATTATGGGTTGTTTAAACTGCGCTGGCAAAGGGAGTTTTTCTTTGATTTGTAGCACCGATCTCAAATTACTGACCCACAGTGTGCCGTCCTTTCTTTTGGTGAATTTTAGAAAATTAACGCCCAGGCCACCGTGCGCTTCATTTTTGATGAGGGTTAAAAAATCTTTTGACAAATCTTGCTGTGTTCTGTCCTTTGTGTTTAATATATACAAATACAAATTATCGGCAATGTACACTTTATCACCCTCAATCCATAGACCCGATAAGCCGGCTTTGACCGTTGGTGGGATTTTTAAAAAGGGCAATAATTCATCCGACGTCCGGTCCCACTTAAAAATGGTATAGGTGTGTTGGTCTATAAAATAAAAAGAGGTGTCGCCGGCCCAAACACTTACAGCATTGTTGATTTGAAACCGGGTTTCATAGTTCTTTATTATTTTTCCTTCCCGGTCCAATCTCGAAAAGTATCCATTTTTGAATACCCAAAGTTCTTTTCCCATCAATTTTGTAAACAATCCACCAAGATTCTCAACGGGTGCCGTAAATAAAGTTTGAATTATTTTCCCATCTCCTTTCCTGCTCAGGGCTATGGATTTTTCTTTGCTATTGTGCCAAAATAGATACAAGGGCCCTCCCTGGCTCTTATGGCTTGACAATATTTGTTTGTCCTCTTCCTGAAAAAAATCGTCTACACTTTCTATGTTTCTTTGTTGGGTGTTGAATTGCACTAGTCGATTGCCCGACTGCTGAATCCACAACCTGTGATTTCCGGCCTTATTTAAAAAAATAAAAGGTCGTGATATGCTGTCAGTGGCAAAACCAAATTGGCCTTTGTTTCCGGTGTAGGTAATGGTTCTGTTGCCATCAAAAACGTGCATGCCGGTGGCACTGCTGAACCAGACATAACCCTCATCGTCCTCAATAATGTCATTAAACTGGCCAAGATCCTCGGTGGAATTGAGCCTTACCATTTTCAACTCGAATTCCGGGTCTATGATTTTAAAGCTTGTATCCTGCCCACTGGCTATGCCTGTAAAAAGCAATACAAAACACACAACGATGTATTGTCTGAGGGTCAAATCAATGCTGTTTATACAAAAATAGCTTATTTAACTTATCCGGCATTTATAAAAAACAATTGACTTTTCTTGTTGACTGAAGTCGTTTTAACTACTCTTTTGCCTTTATTCATTTATTTAATATAACCCAGCATGTATTGCGTAATGGCCTCGGTTTTATTATTTACGTGGAGGACCTTGTACATTTTTTTGACGTGGGTACGCACCGTTTCTACTGAAATAAAAAGTTCGGCTGCGATGTTTTGGTAACTCTTACCATCCACCAATCTCTCCAGTATTTCCTTTTGTCGGTCACTCAGAATGGTGGCCTTGCTGACCCTGCCCCCCATGAGGTGGTTGACTATTTCCCTTGCAATGGAAGGCGACATATATGACCCTCCTTTCGCCACGATTCTCAAGGCCTCTACGATGTCTTCCAGCCTTGCTTTTTTGGAAATGTAGCTGCAGGCCCCACTGCACAGCGCTTTTAAAATTAGATCTTCTTCTTCATAAGTGGTAAGCATGACAATGTTGAGTTCTGGATATTTGTCCAAGATCAAGGGTATGGCGTCGATCCCGGATGTACCCGGTAATCCTATGTCGAGTAATAAAATGTGGATGGATTCATCTTGTACCGGTATCGTTGAAGACAAAAAAGAGTCGGCAGAAACCACAATTTCTCCTATGCTGAATTCTTCATGAAATGATATAAATTTACTTACACTCTCGCGAATGACCTTGTTGTCTTCTACAATATGAATGATAGCTTTTTCCACATCTAATTTTATTACAAACATAGTGGTTATTGTCAGCATGTACAATCACCCTGTAAGGTGATTGAATCGTTCTTGTCTTCTTTATCGGTTTTGATTTAACAACTTCCCTTTTATTGTCATTTCTCCACAACCGCTTTCCTGCTATTTTAACTATAACAAGCCCTGTTCGTATCGAATCTTTGAAAACGGATAGGAAAACCAAAGTTTTTATATCCAATCCTATTTCACCTCCCTGCCTTTCCACTCATACTGTCCTGGAAAGAGAGCGTGCCACGCTGAATATAGAATCATATACAGGTATATTACTTGTCCGTGCAGAAAGAACTTCATCGCCTGTCGGTTTTGTTGCCATCCGGTTGCATTCCAAAGGGCCACAAAATCTACTGTCCACTTGACAACAATCAATAGCAACGCCGCCTTCCATGCAGACGGATAAAACAAGCCCAGAATTACCATGCACAACAAGCACAACTGTGTGGCGGCTACTGTCGCCTGGATCAACCAAATGGCGCGGCCAGCATAAGCCCTGGTTTTGGTTGCCCATCGCTTTCGCTGGTTCATCAGCGACTGGAATCCTGTCTGGGGGCGGGTAGTGACCATCGCTTCTTTTTGCGCTGCATAGGCAATTGCCAAACCTCGTCGCGCTGCTTCTGCAAATAAAAATACATCATCACCGGAAGCATAGTGTTGGTGGTTTTGATATCCCCCAAGATCCTGGTAACTTTTTTTACTAAAAGCCATGTTGGCACCATTGGCCAAAAAGTAAGATTGGCTATAACTGCCAAAGGCTGTAACCTTCATCATGATGGCAGCATCCATCGCTTCAAAAGCGCTGATGATTTGATCACAGGGCGCCACCCTAACCGGTCCGGTGACCAGGTCTGCCCGCCTTAGATTGAGCGTATAATCGAGGGCTTCAAGCCATTGTCTGCCTACTACACAATCCGCATCCGTGACGGCTATGTATTCAAATTTTGCCCGGGTTATGCCCTCGGCCAATGCTGCTTTTTTGCCAGTCTCTTTGACCAGTGAGACCGCCTTTATGCCGGCCATTACACCCATTTTTTCAAGGGTGCCATCCGTGCTGTGGTCGTCTACCACAATGACCTCATAACAATCCTTTGGATAATCCTGATGTATCAGCGATGTGATGCACGCCTCAATCGTACTTGCTTCGTTTCTGGCCGCTACCACCACAGAAAACCGCTTCTGTTCGTGTCTGATTTTCTTTTTGTTTTTCGACGGTTCAATTGAAAACACCAAGAGTATTGTAATCATGGCGGCATACACCACAGACACCAAAATACACAGTGCCATCATGTTAGGGAAAGACAAAAAATCCGGAATAAATCTTCTGCAATGATTTTGTCACTAAAAATGGCTATCGCCATTTCGCGACCTTTGGCACCCATGGCCTCTCTTTGTGCCGGCGTGAGTGCACAAAATTTTTGCATGGCATGGATGAGATCTGCCACATCTCTAGCTTCTGCCAGATAACCGTTGACTCCTTCTTCTACCGTCTCTCTGCATCCGGCTGTTCGCGTGGTAATCACCGGCTTACCCATAGCCATGGCCTCCAGAACGATACGTGGCATGCCCTCCCGATATGAAGGAAGCACAATGCATGTCGATTTTTCTAGAAAGGGTCTTACGTCGTTGACGAAGCCCTTGTAGTCAACCGTGTCTTCACTGATCCAATCCAGTAAAGTATCCCTGTCAATAGTGGACGGATTTTCGGGGTCAAAGTCTCCCAAAACCACAAAGGAAGCGGCCAAACCTTTTTCGTGAAAATGCCGGGCCGCAGCAGCAAACTCCAGAATACCCTTGTCTTTGAGCAATCTGCCTATGAAGGTAAAGACCGGAGGGTCGGGCGAAAACGGATTTTCTCTGTGGTAATAGGCTGTATTAACCCCGCAGCCCTTCACCGCATAGGCCCTTTCTTTGTCTACCAGCTGCTTTTCCACAAAGAGATCGCGGTCGTCTTCGTTTTCAAAAATCATGCTGCTGCTGTATCTCGCCGTTCGCCTGTACAACCACTCGGTTACTACATTGATAAAACCCCGGTTGATAAAGGAATAACCCAGCCCCGTTACTACACTAACAGACCGCACTCCTGCGAGTTTCGCGGCGATGGTGCCAAAAATATTGGGCTTGTGGGTGTAGTGGACCACCAGGTCGGGTTTTATCTTGCGGTACTTTCTCCGCAACTCTTCTACCAGCAGCAAATCCTTGATCGGGTTGGTGCTGTCTCTGTCCAGGGTGCGCAAATTAATGTGTACGACCTCCGGAAAATTTTCAACATATTCTATGTAGGCATCGATGGGAGCGAGCACGTACACCTTAAAACCCTCTTCTATACACTTGCGAATGACGTTTTGCCTGAAGTTGTAGATGTTCCAGGTGCTGTTGGCCACAATGGCTATCGTTTTGGAGGAATTCAAGGTCGATTTCTTCTTTTTACGTCAATTCTGGATTCAAACTTACTGCTTTTTAGTCATGTGTCCGTCATTTTATCTCACCGCTTTGCCCGCTACTGGTCGGTTTGGGCAAAAGTCATTACCTTTGCGGCCATGTCTACACCGAGTACTGTTGCCTTTCACACTTTGGGTTGTAAGCTCAATTTTTCTGAGACTTCTACCATCCGTCGTCAGTTTGAAGACGCGGGCTATGGTGTGGTCAATTTTGAAGAGGGTGCAGATATTTACGTACTCAACACCTGCAGTGTCACCGATTTTGCCGATAAAAAATGCCGGTATGAGGTTCGCCGCGCACAGCGATATGCTCCTCATGCCAAAATCATTGTTATCGGTTGTTATGCACAGCTTAAACCACAGGAAATTTCATCCATACCCGGCGTAGATCTGGTTCTGGGGGCTGCAGAAAAATTCAACATCCTCAAATTCATCGATGAACTAAGCCATGCCGGCAAGGGTCTGATCAAATCCGGAGACGTTCACCAGGTAAACCAATTTGTAGGTTCCTTTTCTTTTGGCGACAGGACGAGATCTTTCCTCAAAGTACAGGATGGTTGTGATTACAAATGCAGCTTTTGTACCATACCCCAAGCTCGCGGCAGGAGCCGAAGTGATACCGTAGCCAATGTAGTGGAAAACGCCAATAAGATTGCTGCCATGGGCGTGAGGGAGGTGGTGCTTACCGGCGTAAATCTTGGCGATTTTGGCAATGGAACCGAAGTAATTGAGGGCTTATTACCCAAAAAAGAAGCCTTGTTTGTTGATTTGATTCAGGCATTGGATGCTGAAACGGAAATAAGCCGATACAGAATATCTTCTATCGAGCCCAACCTGCTTACCGATGAAATCATTCAATTTGTGGCAGGCAGCCGCAGCTTTATGCCTCATTTTCACGTGCCGCTGCAATCCGGCAGCAACAATGTATTAAAAGCCATGCGACGAAGGTACAAACGCGAATTGTATGCGGCCAAAGTCGAAGCCATAAAAAAAATGATGCCCCATTGCGCCATTGGCGTCGATGTTATTGTGGGCTTCCCGGGAGAAAGCCATGATGACTTTCTGGATACGTATCATTTTCTGAACGACCTGGATGTTTCGTATCTGCACGTATTTACCTACTCAGAGCGCGCCAATACAGATGCTGCAGTAATGGAAGGCAGGGTGCCCATGGAAGTAAGAAGAGAGAGGAACGAAATGCTGCGCATCCTGTCTCAAAAAAAGCAGCGGGCTTTTTATGAACAACATTTATCAACCATCCGACCCGCTCTCTTCGAAAATCATACTTCGGATGATTCCCTAATGTCGGGTTTTACTGACAATTATATCAAAGTCGTTCTTCCCAGAGGTGAAACGATGATCAACCAATGCAGGCAAGTAAACCTGATTGGCATAGATGGCAGCGGAGATGCCGTGATTGCCATGCCTGTTGAGCAATCAGAGCACGCGGTACTTTAATTGTACATTGTCATCTTCCCAGATTTCCTGTGGGCTGATGTAGCTGTCTTTCATTTTAAACAAATAACCGCCTCTTTTAAAACAATCTCTTACCAATTCGCTGCAGATGTAATTTCTGTTTTTTTCGCGTTTGCCTACTTTAAAGAGGATGCGCAGCATGATGCGAATAATCTCCCAGTTATCATACGGGCGGGTAAGCTCGTCGAGTCCAAATCCAATGATATTGCGATGGGCGTTTTCTGCCACTTCTCCTGAAAAAGAAGTTATTACCATCTGACCTTTGTAAGGTCTTCTTTTACCTTTGTAGTCGTTGAGGTACTTGGATAATGGGATGAGTCTGATGCCAATATACGGTTCTGCCTCCAACACCAATACCCGACCCAGTTCTTCGTCCTTGTAAATAATGGCAACGTGACTCCAAACACTGTTGGTCAGTCGCTGGATGATGCCTGAAAACAAATAGGAACCACTGCAAAAAACAATCTGCCCCGTCTTGAGAAACGGTCTGATTTTTTCATAAGGAACCTTATCAAGCGCCTTGATGTCCTTCTTGCTGAGTTTCTGTGCCATGTGATTGGATTGTAATAAGTTTCTGCCAAAGCTTGCGGCTTGCTGAGGCTATTTTATCGTAGGATTCTTCTTCTTTTCCAATATACACCCACATGGTAACCAGGCTGCTTGCCGGAGCGGTTTCCGGGCGGGTACATCGAAACGCTTCCCTCATTCTGCGTTTGATAAGATTGCGGTCTGTTGCTTTTTTAAATTTCTTTTTGGGTACCGAAACCGCCATTTGGACATTGGCCGGAGCGGTTTGGGTACAGAGATAAAATACCTTTATTGGATATTGAAAAAGATGGGCCCCCTGATCAAAAACCATGGATATTGCCTTGCGGGATTTGAGTCGGTCTTCGAAGGTAAATGACCTGCGCATTGGATCGAGGGTTTGTGTCGCTTTGGCCGACAATTGGATTTTTTAAAAACTTGTAAAAGATAAATATAGGAACTTTTGCCGGCGATAGTCTTTTTTAGCGGGGATATTGCCGATCTGTTTTATTATACCTTTGACAGCGTGTCCTTAAGGTAATTCACCATAATAAAAAATCCGAACCGGGAAATAACCCAATTCGGACTCTTATGTGTTGTTGGTGTGTTTCTGAAATTACTTCAAACGCTTTTCGTCAGATACAGTCAGTTTGTACCTTCCTCTGGCCCTTCTGGCAGCCAACACCCTTCTTCCGTTTTTGGTCGCCATTCTGGATCTGAAACCATGCTTGTTGGCTCTTTTTCTTCGTGATGGTTGAAATGTCCTTTTCATCTTTTGATTTTTATTGCGCCAATTTTAATCGACAATTTTAAAAAGAGTTGCAAAAGTACTGTCTTTCACTCAATTAACAAAGGATTTCCACAAAAAAACGGTTTTTCAATCGGAAAATCCATATATGTACTTTTTTTCTTTTTTTAAATGCTTAGTTCTGAAACCAATGTGCTCTCTTCCAACAGATTAATATATTTAAAAGTCATCTTTTCACCATCACTTTCCACCTGGCTAATGGCTATTGATTTTACCCCCGGTCTGTCCATCCAAAAGTCGGTCTCCGGCTCTCCAAATGGCTTGCTTCGGTGAAAACTCAGAAGATCATTAGGCTTTGTCTTGTTTTTTGATATAAAGTTTTGAAAAAATTCGTTTCTCCTCTCTTTTTGACGGTTGTTGTATAGAGTGGACGATGACCAAATATATTTTGCCTCTTTGTCCAACGGTTTGACATGGCTTAAATGGCCATCCCACACCCATTCGATAAAGGTTTTTTTGTCGATGGCAATCAACGTAAACGGTTCAATGTTGTCAAGGTCTATGTTACGAATGTATGATTCTATGTCGTTTGAACGGACTGAATCCAACACAATAAGGCCCCGACTGTGCCTGTACGGAGGCCGATGGGCATGCTTTTCAAAACCACCATTGAGCAGGCACACAAGTCGGCCGGCATCGTTAATGGCTATCCAAGTGCCTCCTTTATCATCCGGGGGATAAAGGAGGGTCTGCTGACCCAAACTGTCTTTTACGAGGTGAGAAGAGGCTCTTAGCGGACTTTCATCCCGGTTGTTGGTGAGCAACCAGCCTGATGGTTTGGGCAGATACGTTACCGTACACATTACACATACATTTTATACACCTCTTCCGGACTTTTTCGCTTCAAATCCGGAACCACCGCCCCTTCCGCCGGGTAACCTACCGGTAAAAGTAAAAAAGCCTTTTCTTCTTCCGGCCGGCCCAGAATCTCGCTCAAAAACTGCATGGGTGAAGGCGTATGGGTTAGGGTCACCAAACCGGCCTGGTGAATAGCCGTTATCAACAGACCTGCGGCAATGCCTACAGATTCCTGCACATAATAATTCTTCTTTTTTTGACCTTCTTCTACATCATACGGCTTTTTAAATAGGATGATAAGCCAGGGAGCTGTTTCCAAAAAGGGTTTGATGTGATTGGTGTCAAATTTTTTAAGGTCATTGATCCATTCTTCGCCCATCCGACCATGGTAGTTTTCGTATTCTTCTTTTTCTGCCGCTTGCCTGATACGGGTCTTTATGGCAGCATCGCTGACAGCCGCAAAAAACCAGGGTTGTTTGTGGGCTCCTGATGGGGCGGATGCGGCTGCCATGATCAAATCTTCTATGACGGTGGCCGCTACGGGACGATCCGAAAAAAAGCGAAGTGACCTCCTGCTATCCATTAGCAGCCTGAAGTCTTTGGCTGCGGTTGCAGTTTGTTCAGGGCTTAACTCCCTTGCCTTATAAGGAATGAACCGATTTTCTTCCATCTTATAAATCGCCGAGTTGGGGTCTCAGTATAATTTCTTCTACACAGGCGGAAGGCGACATGGCAAGACAGGCCATTACGGCACGTGCAACATCGTCGCTTTGCATCAGTCTTTCATAAGGAAGGTCAACGCCCTTCCAGCTGTCTGACCAGGCTGCTCCCGGCAAAATGGCTGACACTTTGATGCCTTCCTGCATCAATTCCATACGCAGGGCTTTATTAAAACCCAACAAGGCAAATTTTGAAATGCTGTAACTGCCCCCACCCGTATAGGCATCAAGACTGGCGATAGAACACATGTTGATGATGTGTGCCTCCTTGCTTTTTCGGATGGCAGGCAATAATTGCCGTGTCAGGTAATACGCACTATAAAGATTGGTTTCAATGAGTTTTTCGAGGCTTCCGTCGGTTTCTGTCGTCACCTCTCCCGGTAGATAGATGCCCGCATTGTTTACCAGCACGTCCAGGTGTGAAGACCACCGTTTTACGGCCTCTGCGTATTCAAAAACCGCTGTCTTGCTGCTAAGGTCGGCCACGGCATACGCCGCATGTACTCCTTCATTGTTTTGTTCCAGTTGTGCGGCCACTGCTTTGAGTTCTTCTTCATTTCTGCCACCAAGAAATATGTCGTATCCCGCCGCTGCCAACTGCCGGGCAATGGCCAATCCCAGACCCTTGCTCGAACCGGTAATGACCGCTTTTTTTCTTTGATTCAATGGTTCCATATAAAGTATTGATGTCCAACAAACAATCCAGTTGTCAAATCGTTCAATCTGTTATGGTCTGATCACCACCACCGGATGTGTTTCGGTATATGCTTCCGTTTGTAACACTACACTATAATATCCGGGATTAAGATTCCTCACCTCAAATACATTTCCGGTCATCTTTCCTTCCATTTGCACTACACCCAGCGCATCATAAATGCGCACAACAATGGTTTGACCCGACTGGGTCAACCTATCTCCTGGTTCAATAAACAGACTGGAATGTACCGGCACGGGATACAGTTTGCTGGCTCTGAGACTGGCACCAGCTTTTTTTCGGATGACCATGATCTCGTCAGAAAAAGACCGGTTACCATCTCGGTCCACTTCCTCGATTCGGTAATAATGATCTGCTTCCATATCTGACAGACTGTGGCGGTATGTGTAATCATTGATCGAGGCTATGTTTTTTGCCTTGATTGATCCTATGGTTGAATAAGCTTCTTCCGGCCTCATCTTGGTCTGTACTTCAAAGCGGTCAACATTGATTTCCGAAACTGTCTGCCAGCTGATTTCGTTATAGCTGTCTTTTGCCCTGCCTTCTATGTTGATCCATTTGAGCGGTAGTGCTGCCGAACTCAAACCTGCATCAATGTTGTACACTTCTTCTCCGGGATTGACCGAAAACCATCGGGTGGTATTGTATCCATTGCTGTGATCTATATCGCTGTCTTCGTTGGCAGGTGCCAGACCCGATCCTGTTGCCACCAGTCCATTGGGCGCAGTAAACTTGAGGTAATACTTACTCTTCTCCAGATAGTCGATATTGTAAATGCCGTTTTCGTCGGTTGTTGCTTCTCCAATCAGTGCATTTTCGGCATTGAATGCCTCAACTTTAACGCCGGTTAGCCCGGGTTCTTCACTATCCTGCCAGCCATCCTGGTCTTCGTCGAGCCATACCAGATTGCCCACCTGACCCATAGGGTAATAACCGGCGGCAAACTGGGTGCGGTTTTGTCCTTCTCCCACATAAAATACGGCCGTCGTTCCTTTGCCGTTACTATGGTCGATATCGCTGTCTATCTTTTCATTGTTACCTATATTGGGACGGGCGTTGACCAATCCATAGGGGGGCATAATTACTTTGATGTAATAATTACCCGGCGGCACACAGAAAGAAAAATATCCATCGCTCGAAGGCGAGTTGGGCTTTTGACCGGTTTCAGTGACTCCAAATAAAGTGTAGGGGCCGTTTTCTTCGCGGTACAATTCCACTTTTATACCATTGAGTCCGTTTTCATACGGATCGGCCATGTCGTTTTTATTGTAGTCGTACCACACCAGATCTCCGATGTACTGACATACATAAAATCCGGCATCAACATTGTACGCAGACGCTTCACTGCCCGTAAGATCAATGAGATCGGTGAAGCCCGGTTTTCGAACACCGGTTACATCCGAGTCGGATTCATCCGCTCCTTCGTTGGCTTTGGTGAATGACCAGCCGGCAGGTGGAGTGAAGGCTACATAAAATTTGCCGGGTTCTCCATATGTGAGTATATATTCTCCATGGATATCAGTATGGGTTGTCGACAAATATTCCAGCTTGGTGGGGAAGATGTCTTTGTTGTAGCGGTACAACTTTACTTCGATATTGTTGAGCAATGTCTCACCTTCGTTGTACTGGCCATCGTAGTTTTCATCTTCAAAAGCCAATCCTGCCAGGGTGGCACCACAGCCGGCATTGGGCCTGAATGGGCTGCAGTCGTTGTTGGGATCGGTGTTGAGCACCAGCACTTCTTCGCCATCTGAGAGCCCGTCACCATCGGTATCTTCGTTGTCGGGGTCGGTTTCATCGCCGGTACCCGGTATGCCGTCTTTGCCATTGAGTTCAAATTTTCGGGTCAGGCCATCGTGGTCGGCATCGCAGTTGTCGGCCAAAGTATTGGGAACGCAGCTTTGATCGTCATCCGGATCAAAGAGATTGTCTGTACTGCTTCGTTGTGGTGAATATCCGTCCTGATCATTGTCTGTGCAACCGGAAGCATCTACCTTGTTGCCTGCCGGTGTATTGGCACATATATCTGCATTGTCGGCTATACCATCATTATCGTCGTCCGGGTCACAGTTGTCGGCTATACCATCCTGGTCGGCATCGGTTTCTCCATCCACGATGCCATCACAATCGTTGTCTAAGCCATCACAGATCTCCGTTGCACCGGGATAGACAGCGACATTGTTATCATCGCAGTCATCAATAGACAAAAAGCCATCCTGATCGTTGTCATCAAAGAAATACCGCTCTGCTTTTGTAAAGGCATTGGCCGCAATTTTGATTCCATTTTTTCTTCCGGGTATGTCATCTGCCGGTGGGTGAATGCCTCCCCAAATTCTCGACAGGCTGGATTGATCTGACGCATCGCGGTAAGCCGCCCATTGCAAAACAATGTCGGTAGATGGGCCGTCTTCGAAAACAAGGTATTGATTTTTTTTAGCTACAAACTCCCCCATTCCGCCCGGGAAGTAGGGGCTTCCGGTGATTTTTTCCAATAGTTCTGCCGCTGTTCTGGAAAAGGTGGAGTGCCCCGATGTATATCCCGCAAATGGGGGGGTTACAAAGGTTGGACGCTGGTACGGCCACCAATAGTCAGCCAACACCCAGTCTACACCGGCCACATCTGTCTGCGGGTTGCCAATGAATGTAGGTCCCCTCCACGCCTTAGCCTTGATTTTATATAAATTTTCATTTTGCAGTCCCGCCAGTGGATCTCCCGGATAGATGAGTTCTACAAAGCCGGGAATCAGCGCAAGTCCTTCCGGATGGTAGGAGGGCAAATTGGGGTCTGTACATTGTCCTTTGGACGCCATGTACCTGATGGCCGATACCGGCCTTACTCCATCATACCAACCTTTTATGCCCCATGTAGAGACGGCCGCATCGTGCATCGCACCCCCCAACATAAAATAGGATTTTACGTCCCATTCAAGGTCTTCTATTACGGGTCCTTTTCCCCTGTATTTTTTCTCAAAAAGGGGATGATCATTGATGTAATTCAAAATGGTAAACCAGTGGCCAGGCGGCGTTTCAGAGTCAGGACCATCGGCCCAAAATTCTGCCAGCACACGGGCATAATCTCCCCTTTTAACGATTTGAGGGGTGTAGGGCTGCCCCGTTACGGGGTTGACCGGATAGCCATCTTCCTGGTGACCTCCGTTCATGTAATCGTAAAAGTTATTATACGCTGAAATGTCTGTGGGCAACTCCGGACTATTGCCCAGGGTTTTGGGCGAAATGTCAATCATCACACCGTCGTTGGGATCCAGATGAGACGACCATTGCAACACCATGCCAAAAGTGTTTTTATAATAGTATGAATTGACTACAGACTGTGGGTCTAGCAGGGGTGGTAGCCCGGGATCGTGATAAACATTCCAGTTATGTCCATCGCGCTGGAACACCTGTTTTACGCTGTCAGCCAGTGCAAAAGGCACTACATTGCCCCATTCTGCACCCATAAATGGCGGTGTGTTGGTGGGTATCTGGTTGCCACTCTGGTCCACAAAAACATTGAGCGTCAGGGGCTGCCAGTAATTGGGCTGTACAAGGTTGGGGTTACCTCTGTTGTAAATGATCAAACCGGCATTTTTGGGCTGGTAATATTGATTTTGATACAAATTTTGTTCGTTGCTGCCATCCTGCAGACCGTACGCAATGATCTTGCTGGCAATGTAGTTGCCCAAGGCTGCGGCAGAACCCGAACCATAATTGATGGAGGTAAAATTGATATCATAACCCAAGCTGTCCATGAGGTGATTGTAGCGCTGAACGGCTCCATTCCCCTCCGGAGAGTTTGAAAATCGGTGCCGCAGCAGTCGGTACATCGCGTAAGATATGGCTTCTTTCCTTTGAGCTTCAATATCGGAACCCGGCGTGAAACCTGAGAACGGAAAGTTAAAGCCCTGAATGGTATTGCCCAAAAAATAGGGCTTTGCCTCATCATCGAAAACCGCCCACGCATCGTACATTGCGGCCGACGTGTGAAAAAGATTTCTGGCATGGACCGTCGGTCGGGCAAAATCTTTACGAATGGATTTTATTAACTCTTCATTCCACAAGCGTGCTACAGAATGTTGCTGTGCGTTGAGGGCCGTGACCCAAAAAAGCAGGGTCAACGCTATGGTAGTTTGTAAGCAAACAGAAGACCTTGTCATTTTGCTTTGTTTTGTGCAAAGTAACACATTTATTCACATAATACATTCATTATTAGTTGTTATTATTTGCAAAAAAGCTATAATATAATGAGTTTTTAAGTTTTTTAACCACATTTCCTTTCAACCCAAACCCGCTTTCTTACGTTTAATTGTTCTATTTTTGCGTCGCTCCGGCTTATGTCTTAGGGACATACCGGCTTTTTATCCAATACCAGTGATTTCACGATGTCTGTAATCCGTAGTTTTTTACACCACTTTGGCAGCTATGTGCTGTGGAAGCGCCAGATGTTTTCCCGGCCGGAAAATCTGCGCATGTATTACAATGAGACCATCAGGCAGATGTACGACATTGGTATTGGCTCGCTGCCCATCGTCTTTTTGATTTCTGTTTTCATTGGTGCCGTTACGGCGGTACAGTTTTATTACCAGATGGACGGTACGCTGATACCCCCCTATTACATTGGATACATCGTGCGCGACATGACCATCATTGAGCTGGCACCCACCATTACCTGTCTGGTTTTGGCCGGAAAGGTGGGCTCCAACATGGCGGCAGAATTAGGGGGTATGCGACAAAAAGAGCACATCGATGCGATGGAGATTATGGGCGTCAACACTTCTTCATTTCTGGTAATGCCCAAGATTGTAGCTGCCATCATTGTCATTCCGATCCTGGTTTGTGTGGCAGCTTTGGTGAGTATTTTTGGTGCCTACCTGGCGTCGGTACCCACAGGACTTTTTTCTACCGCCGATTATATCAAGGGCATCCGTTCGTTTTTTGTGCCTTACAATGTCTTTATGATGTTTGTTAAAGCCGTTGTTTTTGCCTACATCCTTACCGGCGTGTCCTGCTATCAGGGCTACTTTGTGAAAGGGGGTAGCATCGAACTGGGAGAAGCCAGTACCCGTGCTGTGGTATACAGCGATATTCTCATTCTTTTGGCAGATTACATCATTGCCGTTGTGCTTACCGCTTAAACCAGAGTCATGATCAGGTGTGAAAACATAAGAAAAACATTTGGCGAGCAGGAAGTGCTCAAAGGCATCACTTTTACTTTTGAAAAGGGAAAAACCAACCTTATTATTGGAAAATCCGGGGCGGGTAAGACCGTCTTACTCAAAATCCTGGTAGGGTTGATGAAGCCCACGGAAGGCAAGGTTTGGTACGACAACATCGACTTTTTCAACCTCAATAAAGCCCAGCTCCGGGAGTTGCGCATGAAGGTGGGCATGCTCTTTCAGGGCAATGCCTTGTTTGATTCCATGACCATTGAACAAAACATCCGTTTCCCGATGGACATGTTTACCCACATGACGCTCAAGGAAAAAACAGACCGCGTCAACCTCTGCCTCGAAAGGGTTAGCCTGAGCGGAGTCAATAAAAAGTACCCTTCCGAAATCAGTGGGGGTATGCAAAAAAGGGTGGGCATCGCCCGGGCTATTGTGCTCAATCCGCTGTACCTGTTTTGCGACGAGCCCAACTCAGGCCTTGATCCTCAGACTTCTATTACCATTGATGAGCTGATCGCCGATATTACCAAAGACAACAACATCACCACCATTATCAATACCCACGACATGAACTCGGTGATGGAAATTGGAGAAAACATCTGCCTCATCGACAAAGGCTACTTGTCGTGGAGTGGCAGCAAAGACCAGGTTTTGTCGAGCGAAGACGAACACCTGCACGATTTTATCTTTGCATCTCCCTTCCTGCAAAAACTGATCGACGGCTATAACGGTGCACACTAATTCGCACTGAATCTGCATTTTCGTTGGAAATTATTATTTGGCAGTTGGCTTAAAAATCGCTGTTTTGTAAAATTATGTTTTGACCTCATTCGTTGATCGACGAATAAAATATTGTAGTAGGGTTTTGTTCTGGCACTCCGTTATTAACACCCGTAAGGGCATTTGTTTATATTTAAGCACTTGATTTTTGTTTCTTTACATATTAAAATAAATAAAAATTAAGCTTAAAAATATATGAAATTTTTGCGGATTTATTTGTTGCTCTGAATTTTTGTTGTAATTTTGTTTTAACTCATTAATAACCAAAGCATGCACAAACCCTACCTGTTCACCAGGCTGTTGAGTCTTGTCTTGCCGTGTCTATTTATTCTGACCGGCAGCATGTCGGTTTATGCACAACGCACTTCCGAAAAATACGCCACCATCATTACAGGCCAGCAAACGCAGGTCGATCAGATCGTTGATCCCAATTTACTGGGCGAACCTTCTGTGATTTCACAAGTAGGTTCAGACTTTTCCATCTACATCAATCCTGCTACCGACGAGGTTTCCATTGCAGCCGGCAGCACCGCCAGTGGCTACCGTTCCTTTACCATCGAATACATCATCGCCAACCCGATACCCAAATCCAACTACCGCATCTACCACCTCACTTTTGTGGCTTCAACCGTAAAAGTAAACGATGATCTGGTCAACTGGGACGGCACAGGCACCCTTACCATCAACCCGCTGCTCAACGATGAGTTTACCGGACCGGTAACCGTGAGCATCAACCAGGCCAGCGGCTCAGCACAGGTGGTCAACAACCAGATCGTATATTCCAACGCTTCCTTTGCCGGAAAAGACTACGTGCAATACACGCTTACCGACAGCATCGGTACCGCCGATCAGGGCATCATCAAAATTGAAGAAGAGCAGGCGGCTCCTACCGAAGATCAAAACTATCACTTTGTAGTCAACTACCAGGAAACCAAAAACATCACGGTTCCTGCCGGCTTTACCCTCGATCAGTTTCCATTCAACGGTGAAGTGACTACGCTGGATGCAACCCACTTCCTTTACACGCCCGAAGAATATTTTATTGGTCAGGATAGCTTTACTTTCACCAATACAGACGGTACCATCCTCGATTACCATGCCCGCATCATCGATGCAGAAAGGGATCCCGGTTTTGTACGTAACGATGTGATTTACACCGGCAAAAACACCCCTATTACCTTCGATGTTTTTGCCAACGATCTGGTGAAAACCTTCCCTATTGTAGAGTTTTCTCCACAACTGGTTCACGATACCCTTGGCATCTTTACCTATACACCTCCCACCAACTTCAGTGGCAACAAGGTATTTACCTACAAGGTAGATTCAGGTGTAAGCATTGAAACCGGAAAGATAACCCTCGCTGTAGGCAACTTCAATCCACAATCGGATTTGATCTACAGCTATGATATACCCGGCAATCAATCTTTTGTGATGGAATACGATGTGCCGATCACCGGTTATTCCTTTACCATCGACCCTGCCAAAAAACCCAAACACGGTGTGGCTTATGCCTACCAGGACTCTACTTCGGGCCTCAGCTGCGGCACTGCCTATGGCAAAGCGCTGATCGCCTATACACCGGATCCCGGCTTTACCGGCAAAGACACCATGGAGGTTAAATATTGTGTGACCAATACCGCTGTTTGCGTTACCTACAAACTCAACTTCAACGTACAGACCCCTACATCCACTGCTTGTCCTTGTATCGACGACTGTGTGTGGAGTGGTGACCTCAACGGCGACGGCAGGGTTTCTGCACACGATCTGCTTACCCTGGGCCGATTCCTGGGTTATGAAGGTCCGGCCAGAGACTCATCTACCCAGGCCTGGGGCGCCAACGAAGCTGAAGACTGGGGCGTACAACTGCCCAATGGCAAAGACCTCAAACACGCCGACTCCAATGGCGATGGCCGACTTACTGCTGAAGATATGCAGGGCATCCTTGATAATTTCAACAAGGTGAGCAGCCTGGTACCTACTGAAAACCTGGGATATAAAGAATTCCCGCTGTCTCTCACTTCCAACTACAGCGAAGTTGAGCCGGGAGATACCCTTATCATTTACTTTACCCTGGGCACAGCGGCCTTCCCGGCCAACGACATCCACGGTCTTTCTTTTTCTCTCAACATAGATGGTGACTTCGTAGACAGCTCCAGCCTCCGCGTGAAGTTTTACGACAACAGCTGGATGGCAGACCACTCACCCACCCTGCAATTGCACAAACAGGTTTCCGATGGCAATGTACGCCTCGCTTTCACCCGCTCAAGTGGTAAAGGGGCCAGCGGCAATGGCATCATTGGTCAGGCGACCTGGATTGTGGGAGAAGAAGAGGTAGATGGATTTAAATCTGAAAATGCTTTTATAAATAGAAATATTAGCGTTGAAAATATTCGTTTTGAATACGCAGATAAAAATATAGTTAAACTAAAGGATGCAATACTATCTATAAAACAAGTCCTAACCTCAAGAAAAAATGACTCTATCTCAAATAATGATTGTTATCTGTATCCTAATCCTGTAAACAATATTCTTTCAATTATTTCTAAAGAAAAGATCATTGCTTCCAAAGTATGGTCCTCAACAGGCAGCCTCTTGTTCTCCACATCGGATCTATTAACCAAAGAGATAAATACATCTTCTTTTCCTCAAGGAGTGTATTTCATTTCTTTAGTAACTGAAACCGGACAAAAAACACTTTCCTTTATTAAGCTGTAAGTTTTTCCTCTATCTTTTCTAATAGCCAGGGTTTATTGACTACTGCCTCTGCTTGAAGAATTTCTTCTCTCAGTTTAAGTAATTTGGATTTATCTCCTTTATTTAGTTTACAAAGACTTCGTGTATATCTTATCAATTTATAATATTGCTCCTTCCTTTGTTTGGTCAGCGTTTTTTCTCGATCTAAATACAATTTAAAGCTTGAAAAAAGAGATTCTATACTTTCCCACTCTTTAAGTTCATAATAGGACGCCATTAATAAATTCCTTGATAGAAGTGCCTGAAAGACTTCCTTATAGTCTGTAAATGATAAAAGTTGTATTACCTTTTTGTAATTCTTTTTGTTCATTTCAACCCTAGCTAAACTAAAGTTTATGTTGCTTTCTCTGACAGAAGGATCAAGAAAAATCGAATAATCAGCTATAAACTCCTCTGCCCATATGTATTCTCCAAGTTTAACAGCAAGTGCTACAATATTCCTAAACGTTGTAGGAGAAATGTGTTCATCCCTAATGATGATGTCGTTTTTTAACCCTAGTTTATACCACTCAAAAGATTCTCTTTCAAACTCCGGCAAACCCTTGTTTCCAAGACTTACACAATAACCTATCACCAGGTCCAGCAAATCCTTCGATTCTTTTTTGTCAAAGTGATGTAGATTGGCAATCAGCAGGTCTTTGAGTTTGTAATAATCTTCGGTATTGCCTTCCTGGCTTTTGATGACCGAAATCAGGTAATAAATGGCAATGGGCGGGTAATCCTTAAAAAAGGGTGATTGTGCCAGCTTGAGGATGACATCGATGCCGATGATTTTTTTATTGAGTTTGAAGGTCTGGTTCCACGATAACAGGGTACAGTAGGATCGCAGTTTTTCGGCGATAAAAAACACGTCGAGGTTGTACGACATCTCTTCCACGTTGAGTACCTTGTCCATCTCCACTTTTCGGCCAATGGTGTTGTCGTGGAAGTTGATGTCCATGATGGCCCGCTCAATGTTGTACATGTTGAGGTAGTGTTCGGCGTTTTTGTTTTGGTGCAGTTTTTTGTTGAATTCAATGTGGTGGATCAGCGAGCCGTACAGTTCCGACAGGTTGCGGTTGATGTAGGCTTTCATGAGAAGTCGCAGTTTTTCGGAGCCGTCGCCCTCCATTTCTTTTTGCATGATGAACTCCTCAAACAAGGCAAAGAGATCGGAAGAAAGTTTGCGAAATTTCACATCGTTGTAGGGCGTATCGGCTCCGTAAATGCGGGCCCACACCTCGCGGCTGTCTACACTTCCCGGATCCTTATCAGCACGGATGGCCTCGTTGAGCATGTCAAAGAAGACAACAAAAGCTTCGTTTTGGTTGAAGTACGGCGATAGCAAAAACCGGCGAAAGCTGTTGAGCTCATAAATGCTGAGCCGGGTAAGGGCCCTGGTGATTTTTCGATCTTTCATGCCATGAAATTACAAAAAACCGGAAAGAAGATCAATACCTCTTCTTTCCGGGGGCAAAAAAGAACTTTAATTTTACTCTGCTATCACCCTTACGGCTGTGGCGTTGAAACTAATGTTGCCCGGGTTGAGGGTAGCATTAAAGCCGGAAGCCGCATCCTGGGCATTCAGCGAGGTCTTGCCGGTATATACCACCTGGTTGGTGCCCGGATTTTTGATGACCTTCATATTGGAGCCATTGGCCTGCAATTCACTAACACCAGTAAGTGTCTGCTCACCCAACGTGCCGGGATTTAAAATGACCCTAAATCCATCCGCATCTTCTTCACCTACAATCTCTCCGGCCGTGTAGGAGGCCGCACTTCGGTTGGCAAAAGTCACTTGCACAGCAAGAGCGTCGGTACGTGTTTGGGCATCAGTGCCGGTGATGCTGGGAGAGAGGGTGTCGGTTTCGGGTGCACAACTGGTAAACAGGGCAACGATCAGCATGGCGAAAAAAAACAATACATTTTTCATGTTATAAAAATTATGAGGTTAAGAAAAAAGACCTGATCAAATCTTATAAACACACAACGCAGCACTTGCCTGCTTTCATTCCCATTGTTGTGTAAAATCGGGGTTTTTCCGGCTTAAATCAAGGCATTCCCTTACGTAAGGGTCTTGTGGCTATAGGGGTTTTCATATACGCGATTGTTTTTACGCCTAGCCTGTCTTTTTGAGCTTGGGTGTTCTGTGTCTTTTTTTTATCTTGCAATAAAAACGGATGGAAGATGGTTTTCCACTACAAAGCAGATTGGGAGAAACAACCGTAAAAAAGTTGCTTTCCGCTGCACAATGGGCAAGGGTATATGGCTCGATTTTGTGCGTGTTTTCAGGTATGGGCCTGATAGGACTTCTCTTTACCCTCACTGCGCTAGCGTCCTTTTCTTCGGCGATGGGTGGCAAAGAAGCCGGTCTGTTTTATTTGGCCCTATTCCTCTATTTGATCGTGTTGGCGTTTATGCTCTACCTCAATGTTCAGCTCGTTTTTTTTGGCAGAGATGTCAAAGCCGGGGTATATGGCGATAACGAGGCTTTGCTGGAGGTGGGCTTCTCCCGACTGGCCCGTTATTTCAAAATAATAAGCATCCTTATGATATCCCTGATTGTTATGGTGGTATTTGTATATGCCCTGGTTTTGGCTGCCGGTATCGGGGGTGCTACAGACACTCCTCCTTACCCAAAAAATCATTTTTGACATGCGCATTTCCATTTCGTTGCTGTGTTGCCTTTGGCTCTTGTCTTGTGGCGATCAATCCATTGAAGGTCCCAAACAGGGCTATTTTTTCTTGACTACACCCAAAACCACAAGTGGTGGCGGAGAAGAAGTGCAGCCCTACGACCGGGAAATCCAGTTCAATCAGGAATACATCGTGGCGTTTAAGCGGGGTTTTGATCGCAAACAAGTGCTGCGCGAGGTTTACGAGGTTCGCACCCACAAGCTGTACCGCTTTCTCACCCACCATAAAACCTGGCTGGCATACGTCGAAGAGCACCCCGAATCCCTTATAGATGTATCAAGCAATGTATCACAGGATTATTACGACAGTCGGATCGTCTCTTACGAAAAAGGCAACAAAACCATCCGGGGTTTTGATACCCAATGCCTGCTGTACAGAGACAAGGTAGGCAATCCCAAAAAAATGTGGATTATGCCTACGATACCTTTTTACCTCAACCACATTCCTGCCTTTGCCAAACACGTAAAAGGCATGCCCGTTGAAATGGCAGAGGATAGTGGTCTGGACCAGGATTTTACGATGTTTTCCATGACCTATTTTGACCCCAATGTCAGTGAAGCCGCCTTTAGTACGAGCATGAGCGGGTATATCCAGGCCGATAAACAGCGCTTCGAAGCGGCTTTGATGGAAGTGGTAAAAGAAAACAACCAATACACAGATATCGATTACGAGGAGCGTTTGGTGTGGGAAAATAACTTGCGAACCTTGTTTTTGTTTTAAGTCCTCCTTCTGCCATACTTGCCTATCTTTGTAAAAAAAAGATATGTTGCTTTTGTTGTTTAAGACCCTGCACATCATTGGCTTTGTGGCCTGGTTTGCAGCCATGTTTTATTTGTGGCGTTTGTTTGTGTACCACAAAGAAGCCTTAGAAGCCAACGATGGTGCTACCTCGATTTTAACTGCACAATACAGCATCATGGAGTGGCGCCTGTACCGCATCATCATGACACCGGCCATGGTCCTTACGTGGATTTGCGGATCCATTATGCTTTTTATGTATGGCATGGAATGGTTTAAAATCAATTTGTGGATGCATTTTAAGTTTTTATTTCTGCTGGTGTTAAGCGGTTATCATGGCTACAGCAAAGGCATCATCAAAAAACTGGAAAACAAGACCGCCAACTTCACTTCAATGGGCTTTCGTTATTTCAACGAAGTGCCTACCGTGTTGCTGATTCTGATTGTCACGCTCGCTGTATATAGAAACCAGACAAGTCCCATCTACCTTACCATGGTTACCCTGATGGTCGTATTTCTGATCATTGCCTTTACCCTGTTGTATAAAAAAATCCGTACCCGGTCATGATAGCACCTAAGACACCCAAAGCACCCATGCCCTTGAAGAAAAAGCTGCTGTATTTGTTGGGCGGCATTGTAGCCTTATTATTGGTAGCCGCCATTTTACTGCCCTCGAATATTGAAACTACGGTGAGTGATGAAATCAAAGCGCCGGTCAATTATGTGTACAACCTGCTCAGCAATCAACAGAATGTACCTTCCTGGAACTCGTGGTCTATAGACGACAAAGAGATGAAGATCGTGTATGACAAGCCCACCTCAGGCGTTGGCAGCGGTTATTCGTGGACCAGTCCTTCTTCGGGTGATGGCAGTGTGGTTTATACCGCCATGGTTCCCAACCAAAAGTTAGATGCCGAGCTGACCATGGGTGGCGACAAGAGCAGCTATACCATACTTTTGGAAAAAGCAGGTGAAGACAAAACCAAAATCAGCTGGAGCTTCCGTTCTCACATGGGTTTTCCCATGAACCTCATGGGCCCTGTTTTGAAATACATTGTCAACAAACAAAACAAAAAGAGTTTTGATCATATAGAAGCAGAGGTTGGCCGTCGACAGGCCGGTCAGTACTTTGGGCATCAGATAAAAGAAGGTACTCAAAATGCCAGGCACTTTGCCACCGTAAGAGGGGTGGTTTCCTTTGATAAAATTGCACAATACTACAGTCAAAACCTGGCGGCCATTTATCAAAAACTACAGGACGAAGGCATCTCTTCCGTGGGTGCTCCATGCGCCTTGTTTTACAGCTACGACGAAAAGAAACAACAAACAGAGATGGCGGTTGCCGTACCTGTGCTGGCTCCGGTAAGCATTCAGGACCTTACATCGGTTTCTCTGCCTGTACAAAATGCAGCTTACGTAGATTATTATGGCGATCCGGCGCAAACAGCCAACGCCCACTACGGTTTGGACGAATACCTCAAAGACAGGGCTTATTCACAGTCGGTACCGGTAATAGAAGAATACGTAACCGACCCCATAAAGGAAAAAGAACAAAGCAAGTGGCTGACAAAGATTTACTATTACACTGCTGAAAAAAAATAGAAAACCGTCATCGTTCGTTAATCACCTATGCAGGACATATATCAACAGCGCAATACCTGGAAGTTTATCCTGGCCATTGTAGGAACCATCATCCTGGTTATCACCCTGGTTTACTCCAACTACCTGGCTAAAAACCTGGAAGAAAACGAATTGAAAAATGCGGCTCTTTTTAAGGAGGCCATCGTGTTTTTGCAGCAAAACAACGATTTCAATGCCGACGTGGGCTTACATGATTTTATTGTCAACAACTTTGCCCTTCCTGTGATCATTCGGGACGACGTCGATTCTCTTACGGCTTTCAATTTTCCGGAGGAACAGGCCAACGATCCGGTTTTTTTACAAAAGAAAGTTGATGAATTTCTGGCCTCCGGACAAAAGCCACTGGTGGGCAAGGGCTATAGCAAAGAACTCTATTTTTTCAACAGCAAGTTGCTGGATTATATCCGTTACTTTCCCCTCCTCCAAATCTTTTTGGTGGGCTCGTTTGTGGCCCTGGGCTACTTTCTTTTCAACAGCTCCAAAAAAGCAGAACAAAACCGGGTATGGGCGGGCATGGCCAAAGAAACGGCCCACCAGCTGGGTACACCTATCTCTGCCATCATGGGCTGGATCTCACACCTCAAAGACCAACACGCTGAAGATGAGGCGGTACAGGAGATCACCACTGAACTCGAAAAGGATGTGGAACGCCTTAATCTGGTGGCAGATCGTTTTTCAAAAATTGGCTCTGCCCCGGAATTGCACAGCCGCGATCTTACCCATGTAGTAAGGGATGTAACAGAGTACATGAAAAGAAGAGCCTCTCGTCAGACCTCTTTTCATCTGCAACTCGAAGAATCCAATCATTTTTGGTCAGATATCAATACCCATTTGTTTGAATGGGTGGTAGAAAATATCATGCGCAACGCCCTCGATGCCATGGACGGCAAAGGCAGCATTACCCTTCAATTTTACGAAGAAGACGACTTCAACTGCATCGACATCACCGATACGGGCAAGGGTATTCCTGCCTCGCGGTTCAAAACGGTGTTCAACCCCGGTTATTCGACGAAACAACGGGGCTGGGGCCTTGGTTTGTCACTGGCCAAACGCATCATTGAGGAATACCACAAAGGCAAAATTTTTGTGAAATCCTCAAAAATAGATGTGGGCACTACGTTTTGTATCAAACTGAAAAAATCGAAGCGCCCTTAACTTATTTAGTGGTGATGTCCGCCCGGTCCGTGAACGTGTCCGTGGTCGAGTTCTGATTCTGTGGCTGGTCTTACGCTGAGAATCTCTCCGCTAAAGTGCAGCGACTTCCCTGCCATAGGATGGTTGAAATCCACGATTACTGTATTGAGCTTTACTTCTGAGAGGATACCTCTGTAACGATGACCATCTTCGTCTGTCATGTGGATGGGGGCGCCCGCCACAAGGTAGTCGCGATCTACATTGCCATTTTCATCGGCAAAGTTTTCGATAGGTACTTCTACAATGGCTTCAGGATCCTTCACCCCGTAAGCTTCTTCGGGACTGAGCAAAAAACCATAGTTTTCGCCTGCGTTTTTTCCATTCAAATTGGCTTCAAAGCCAGAGATCATCTGGCCAATGCCAAAGATAAAGGTGAGGGGCTCTGCACCAAACGTTTCTTCGATGAGTTCTCCTTCTGCCGAACCATCTCTCAAGCTATAGTGCAGGGAAACGACGGTGTTTTGTTGAATATTCATTGGATAAATTTGGCGCAAAGGTAGCCTTTTTTACCCGCATACGACGGATCGCGTGGTATTATAGCCCCAGTTTGCCGAGTTCTTCTGCCAATGATTCCGGTGTTGTAAAATGAATGGTCTGTAAACCAAGGTTTTGTGCAGCAACAATGTTGCGATGATTATCGTCTATAAACAGGCAGGTTTCCGCTTCCAGGGCATATTTTTTACATATGGCCTGATAAATGGCCGGGTCCGGTTTTTTCATTTTTTCTTGCCCGGAAACCAGGATGCCGTCAAACCAACTTAAAAATTCAAAACGCTCTACGGCCTTGGGCCACGTCTCTGCCGACCAGTTGGTAAGGGCATACATGCCGTGGCTCCCTTTTTCCTTAAGTTCCCTAAATATTGCTACCGTGCCGGGTATGTCTCCACCCAACATCTCGGTCCATCGGGCGTAATACGCCAAAATCTCGTGGCTATATTCCGGAAATTGCGCCAAAAGCAGGGCCTCTGCCTCCCTTATTTGCCTTCCGCCGTCTTGTTCTTCGTTCCAATGCGGGGTACAAACGTTGTTGAGAAAGTACTCCATGGCTTCCTCGCTTTGAAAAATTTGGCGATATAAATAACGCGGATTCCAATCGATGAGTACGGCACCCAGGTCGAAAATGATGTTGTGTATCGGCTGTTTCATAGACTCAAAATTAATAATTGTTGTGTTCCTGTGCTTCATCAATCTTTTATTTGTTTTTTGTTAAAAAACGTCTGCTTTTACCCAATTTTATTTGGTGGTGCACTTGTGCGCTTTTTTTACCACTTGCCGGCTTTTTAATACCTTTGCATTAAAGCCTTAAGCTAAAAAATACAGCTCATGTCAAAGAAAAAAACACAGAAAGAAGCCCCTGTCGCACCGGTAAATGCCGCTTCGGTACAACGAGGGTTTTGGTCATATATCAAATGGATTCTTCCTGCTTTTGGGTTTTTGCTGTATGCCAATACTTTGGGACATGATTACACGCAGGATGATGCCATAGTCATCTATGACAATATGTACACTGTTAAAGGACTTGCCGGCATACCCGGGCTGCTGAGTAAGGATACTTTTCATGGTTTTTTTAAAGAGGAAGGCAAGGCCAAGTTGGTTTCCGGGGGACGTTATCGTCCGCTTACGCCGGTAATGTTTGCCATTGAGTACCAGCTTTTTGGCAAAAACCCCTGGATCGGTCACCTCATCAACGCGCTGCTCTACGGTTTGTTGGGGTGGATGATTTACCTGTTGTTTGTTGAAATATTTGGCTTTCGTACGGATTTTAAGGAACATTTCCATTTTGTTGCCCTTGCAGCGGCCGTCTTGTTTATGGCGCACCCCGTTCATACCGAGGCGGTAGCCAATATCAAGGGTCGCGATGAAATTGTAAGCATGCTGGGAGCCATTACTGCCACCTGGTTGATTGTCCGTCAGACGGTCCAAAAGAGCAACACCTTTATATGGGCTTTCCTGGCCTTTTTCCTTGCGCTGATGTCAAAAGAAAACGCGATTACATTTCTCGCGGTGGTGCCGTTGATTTTGGTTTTTTTCTACAACAAGAGCTGGGGGGCCGCTGCAAAATTGAGTCTGCCTTTGCTCGCCGGCGCGGTATTGTTTATTTTCATCCGTACCGCCGTGCTGGGCTTTGATTTTGGAGGCACACCCATGGAACTGATGAACAACCCCTTCCTGAAACTGGGCAGCTCCGGCTATGTACCTTTTACCGCCGGTGAAAAAGCCGCCACCATTCTTTATACTCTTGGAAAGTACTTGCTATTGCTGGTCTTTCCACATCCTCTTACCCACGATTACTATCCCCGTCACATCGACATCATGCACTTTGGAGATGGTCCTGTGCTAGTGAGTCTGTTTACCTACGTGGCCTTGATTGCTTTAGCGGTTTATGGCTTTAAAAAAGACCGTGTGTTGAGTTTTGGCATCCTGTACTTCCTGATCACCCTCAGCATTGTATCCAATATTGTTTTCCCAATCGGAACCAATATGAGTGAGCGTTTTCTCTTTATGCCATCACTGGGCTTCTGTTTAATACTACCCTATATTATATACAAGATTTCTAAAACAGGAAAAACAGCTTTTTATGTTACCACGGCTATAGCCCTGGCTTTTTCTGTCAAAACCATAATGCGAAATCAGGTCTGGGTAAATGACTTTACCTTGTTTACTACCGATGTAAAAACATCTTCTAAGAGTGCCAAGGTGCTCAATGCGGCCGGAGGGGCGCTGCAAACAGAGGCTGCCAAAGAAAAAGACCCCAACAAAAAGAAAAAAATGCTGGAGCAGGCCATCGTTTATCTCAATGAGGCGGTAAAGATTCATCCGGGGTATAAAAATGCCTACCTGCTTCTGGGAAACAGTTATTACTATCTCGACGATTTTGAAAAAAGTATTGAAGCCTATAAAAAATCGCTTCAGCTGGATGCCAATTTTGTAGATGCCAACAACAACCTGGCTGTGGTTTACCGGGATGCCGGCCGCAATGCAGGGGAAAAACAAAACAACATTGTGTTGGCAGAGCAATACTTGTTGGAGTCCTTCAAACTCAACCCCAATGATGCAGAAACCAATCGATTGCTGGGCATTGCCTATGGGTTGAGTGGTCGACATGGCCAGGCCATTCCCTACTTTGAAAATGTAACCAAACTTGATCCCAAAAATGCGGCTGCTTTTATGAATCTGAGCAGTGCTTATCGCTACAACGGCGATGAGACGAATGCTGCCAGGTACCGGGCCATTGCCCTTTCTTTGGACCCTAAACTGGGCCAGGGGAAATAAATGTATTTATGTTTTCGTTTTCTCATCAAACCGATATGACTTTGTTGCGAAGGTCTCTTGCTGTATTTTTTGTGTGTGCGTTTTTTCTTGGCCCGCTTTATGGCCAGCTCAAAACACGCAAAGAGGTCTTTGTAGACAGCCTGATGGCTACCCTGGATGTGGATCAAAAAATCGGTCAGCTTTTTATGATCCGCGCTTTTTCGCGTCGTGATGATGTCGAAGACCGTCGCATTTTTGAAATGATCCGCAAATACCATGTGGGGGGTATTTGTTTTTTTCAGGGCAGCCCAAAACGACAAAAAGAATTAACTTCCATTTTTCAGGATAGCACCCAGTTGCCTCTTTTTATTGGCATCGACGGTGAATGGGGACTGGGTATGCGCTTTCCGCAAAGTGTAATGAAGTTTCCGCGTCAGCTCACCCTGGGTGCTATCGACAATGATGCACTGATCTACGATATGGGTCGTGAAATTGCCGCACAGTGCCGACAACTGGGTGTGCATATGACCTTCGCTCCTGTGATCGATCTCAATAATAATTTTCGAAACCCCGTGATCAATGAACGCGCCTTTGGCGAAAAGACCGACCTGGTTTCTGCGAAAGCCATTGCTTATATGCGCGGCTTACAAGATGGCGGACTGCTGGCCACCGCCAAACATTTTCCCGGTCATGGAGATGTGGAAAGCGATTCTCATAAAGAACTGCCTGTGGTACCGCATTCCTGGTACCATTTACACAGCAGTGAACTTGTGCCGTTTAAAAACCTCATCAATGAAGGCATTGCTTCGATCATGGTAGGTCACTTGTCTGTACCCGCCCTCGACAACCGTCCATTCAGGGCAGCCACCACTTCCCGGGCCGTTGTTACCGGCCTGCTGAGAGAGGAGCTCTGTTATGACGGTCTTATACTTTCGGATGCTTTGGACATGAAGGGCGTTACCACCCACTTTGAACCCGGCATTGCAGAAGCAGAGGCCTTTGCTGCCGGTATTGATTTTTTACTTTTACCCAAAGACATGGAAGCGGCCTTCGTTGCCATTAAAACATATCTCACAAATGGTTCTGTTTCCATGGAGCGCCTGGATGAAAGTGTACGCAGAATACTGTTGGCAAAATGGGAATATGGTGTTTTTGATGAAAAAGGCAAAAACACATTGCCGGCATCGGAGATGGTGATCAATACGCCTGCTTCTACTGCCCTAAAAAGCAAGATGGTAGAAGCGGCCATTACGCTGGCGCGCGACGACGAAAAGTTTTTGCCGCTTAAAAGTGTTTCCTCTCAAAAAAGAATGTGTATATCGATTGGAAGCGGCAGTGAAAATGACTTCCAACAACGATTGAGCGACTTTGGTAAATTTAGCCATTTTCAAATTTCGTTGGCCTTACCGGAAAAAGAAAAGCTGCGATTGTTTACTTCAGCCACACAGTTCGACATGGTGGTGGTGGGTATTCATGGCATGAGTCGACAGACAAAAAAGAGTTTTGGCATTACGCCGGAGCTGGTTTCTTTTATTCGTGACCTGTCTGTAACCACCAAAGTTGTGCTTTGTGTCTTTGGCAATCCGTATGCGCTCCGTTTTTTCGATGATCTCCCTTGTGTTGTTGTATCGTATGAAGATGATGCCATGTTTCGGGATGTCACCGCTCAGCTTCTTTTTGGTGTTTCGGGCTTTAAGGGGAAGTTGCCGGTGAGCGCATCTGCCAGGTATCCTGCCGGTACGGGTATTCAAACAACAGCAACCGGCATTCTTGGTTATGACATACCGGAGAAAACGGGCTTGAAAAGCACCGTACTCAAGGGCATTGATAGCCTTGCCAACGAAATCATTAAAAGGGGAGTGGCCCCCGGTTGCGAAATTTTGGTGGCAAAAGACAACCGCATTGTGTACCACAAAAGTTTTGGTGTCTTTTCGAAAGAAATCAACTTGCCGGCAAAAAAAGATGCGGTTTACGATGTGGCCTCTATGACCAAAATCCTGGCAGGTACACTGAGCCTGATGAAGTTGTACGACGATCAAAAAGTAAGTCTGGAAGGTACCGTGGGCAGATACTTGCCCGAAACGGCAGGTACCAACAAGGAAAATATTCGTTTGGATAAAATTCTCATTCACGAAGCGCGATTACAACCGTCTTTGTCTTTTTACAGACAAACCCTCGAGAAACAAGCCGGTGGCAGAATGTTGCCGGCAGACAAGTGGTACAAAAAACAAAGGACACCCGGTTTTAGCACCGGTGTGGCGCCGTTCTTGTTTTTAAAGGACGATTTCAAAGATTCTATCTGGACGCAACTGATACACTCCGATCTCAGATCATCAAATGATTATCGATACAGCGATGTGGGCTTTTACTTTGTAAAAAAAATTGTGGAAAATCAATCGGGCCGGCCATTCGATCGTTTCCTTGCAGAGAACTTCTACGACTCGTTGGGACTCAAAATGACAATGTTCAATCCCCTTGAAAAAATACCGGTAGACGCCATTATGCCTTCTGAGAAAGACGACTATTGGAGACACCAAATTGTGAGGGGAACCGTACACGACATGGGTGCGGCAATGATGGGCGGTATCAGCGGTCATGCAGGATTATTTACCACAGCCAGAGAAACAGCGGTGATTATGCAAATGCTACTCAATGGTGGAGTTTATGATGGCAAAGTGTTTTTGAAAAAACAGACGATTGATCTGTTTACGCGTCGTCACAGCGATAGCAGTAGAAGGGGACTTGGCTTTGATATGAAAGAACTCAACCCAACCAAGAGTCAAAGCATGGGGGCTCTGGCCTCTGATCGCACCTTTGGTCACACCGGTTTTACAGGCACCTGCGTGTGGGCCGACCCTGTTCATAATCTTGTATATGTATTTTTGTCCAACCGCACATATCCCCGTGCCGAAAAAAATCTGTTACACAAATTTCACTACCGCGAAAAAATCCAGGACCTTATTTACAAAGCCCTTGAATAAATAGATTCCGGCCCGCTATTCCTGTTTTGATTTACGATGCGAGAACATTTTGTGCGGCATCTTCTCCGCTTACGATGGCACCTTCCATGAAGCCCTGCCAGTCTGCCAGGTGTTCTCCGGCAAAATAACACTTCATGAACGGCTGTGCCAGTGTGATGCGAGTGGTAAGCCACTGATTCTTGCCATAAAAAGCATAGGCGCCCCGGGTATGAACGTCACTGCCCCAGTAATACATCAGGTCTTCTTTTAAATAGGCAGATACATCGCCAAAAGCCGGCTTCAGGGCGTTGAGGATGATTTTTTTTCGCTGTTGTTTATCTATGGAGGCCAGTACTTCAGCTTTGTCTCCGGTAGCATAACACATGAGTACGCCTCCCTTCGTTTTTTGGTCTTTGGTGCCATGGTAAAAATAATGGGCAGGCGTGTCGGTAATCATGTCGAAATCTTCTCGTCCCCAAAACTTATGTGAAAACACCATGGGGTATTTTCCTATGCGCGCATATTGTAACGAATTGGCTGCTTCCAACAGATCATTGGGCAGGCCGGGCTTCCAGTTGATGCGCAACAGCGACCATACCGGAACGGTGCAAATCACGCGGTCTGCTTCCCATTTTTTGCCGTTGGTGCAATATACAACCACACCCTCCTTCTGTTCGATGGTTTCCACCTGGTGATTGAGGAAGATATTTTCTCTTCCTATAGTGTCGGCCATTTTTTCTGCAAGCCGTGAGTTGCCGCCTTTTATTTTTAGATCCATTTCGTTGTTTTCGCTGCTCTCTGCATACTCCGCAAATGCTGCAAATGCCGAAACGTGTCGGATGCTTTCTCCAAAATCCGTTGAATCCAGTAACTCCCGAATGGCCAGATCGTTTTCATCTAATTTTTGGGACGACAACAGTCGCCACCAATCAGTTTTGTCCAGTTTTTCTTTTTCTTCCGGAGAGAGGCCTTCCCATATCGTGGTCTTGTTTTCCCAAAAATGTTGCCCCTCCTTGCTCATTGACCAGCTACCTTTGGTGTGGTGTTTGCCGTGCATTGTCAGGTCTGATTGAAAACTGTTGTTAACCAGTGTTAGGCCCAGTTCGTTGCACAAATTAATGACCCTTTCGTGAGAGTTGCCCACTCATTCTGCTCCCAGTTCTATCACCGCATCTTTGGCGGTGGCAGGTTGGTGCGAAAAGACCCTGCCGCCTACTCTTGAGCGGGCTTCTACAATCGAGACGTCGATGCCCTGTTCTTTTAATTTTTTTGCGGCAGCCAATCCGGCAAAACCAGCCCCAATGATAATTACCTTTTTTACCGCCGTTGTTTTTCCTGGGTGGATAAGTTTTAATCCTGCTATTGTAGGATAAACCAGGGCTGTTTTTTTAAGGAAATCTCTTCTTCTCATGGTACGCATCTCAATTGGAAATTAAAGTATCGTGAAAATACAAAGAATGGCCTGATTATAACACATTATTATGCGAAGTGGTGCATATTCAGATTAAAGTGTGGCTATTTGTCTTTCGACCGCAAAAGTCCGGTGAATAAACACAATTGCCGTTTTATAATCCCAATTATTATGTGGATTATAAAACGGCAAAATGTATTTTATCCTGATAATGCTTACCGGGTCAGGTAAACATACCTGTTTCTATCCAGCTCTCTGAAAAACGGATCTGTAAGGTCGTCAATAAACTGAATGGCTTCTCCGGTTGATTTCATTTCGGGCCCCAGGTTTTTATCCACATGAGGGAATTTATTGAATGAAAACACCGGTACTTTGATGGCATAGCCCTTAAGGTTTTTAGTGATCTCAAAATCCTTCAATTTTTTATGCCCCATCATGACTTGTGTTGCAATGTTGAGGTAGGGAACTTTGTAAGCCTTGGCAATAAACGGTGTTGTTCTGGATGCTCTTGGGTTGGCTTCTATTACATATACCCTGTCTCCTTTGATGGCAAACTGAATATTGATCAGGCCTTTGATTTTGAGCGCCATGGCAAGCCTTTCTGCATAGATGGCCATTTGGTCGATTACTTCCTGACTCAGGCTGTAGGTGGGCAATACCGCACTGCTATCACCGGAGTGAATACCGGCGGGTTCGATGTGCTCCATGATGCCCATGATGTGAAACTGTTCGCCATCGTATATGCCGTCGATCTCTGCTTCTTTGGCACGTTCCAAAAACTGGTCTATAAGCACCTTGTTGTCTGGAAGGTGTTTGAAAATGCTCAGCACGTGTCTTTCCAATTCTTCATCGTTGATCACAATCCTCATTCGCTGACCACCCAGTACGTATGATGGTCTTACCAATACCGGATAGGTAACTGTGTTGGCTACGGCAAGGGCTTCGTCTGTATCGCGCGCCACACCGTATTTCGGATAAGGAATGTCCAGGTCTCTCAAAAGGTCACTAAAGCGACCTCTGTCTTCGGCGATGTCCATATCATCATAGGATGTGCCGATTATTTTAATGCCTTTTTTGTGAATGAGTTCTGCGAGCTTTAATGCGGTTTGACCACCCAGCTGAACGATGACGCCTTCGGGTTTTTCATGATCCAGGATTTCTTCCAGGTGTTCCCAATAAACGGGCTCAAAATAAAGTTTGTCGGCGATATCAAAATCGGTTGATACGGTCTCCGGGTTGCAGTTTACCATGATGGCTTCGTAGCCCGCATCTTTGATGGCCAATAGGCCGTGGACACAACAATAATCAAATTCTATACCCTGGCCTATACGGTTGGGGCCTGAACCCAGGACCACGATTTTTTTCTTTTCGGAAACGATGCTTTCGTTTTCACCATCAAAGGTGGAATAATAGTAAGGTGTTTGGGCTTCAAATTCTGCCGCACAGGTGTCTACCATTTTATAAGACCTGGTGATGCCCAGAGCCTTTCTTCTGCGGGTTACTTCGGGCTCACTAATGCGCAGTGTCCAGGCAATTTGTGCATCGGAATACCCCATAGTTTTCAATTCCCTGAAAAAGTCTGCAGGAATGTCTTCTGCCACATTGTACCGCATCAGTCGCGATTCTGCATCTTCCAGTTTTTTAATCTGGTTGAGGAACCAGGGATCTATATGGGTAAGCTTGTGCAGTGTTTTGACCGGCACGCCCAAACGAATGGCGTCTTTTATCCTGAAAATCCTGTCGTCACTGGCTGTTTCCAACCGTTGCAGGATATCTTCGGTTCTCATCCATTCCTTCTTGTCGGCACCGAGTCCGGCTCTATTGTTTTCAAGGCTTTGGCATGCTTTCTGGAGCGCCTCCAGGAAACTTCTGCCGATGGCCATTACTTCTCCAACGGATTTCATCTGCAGACCTAATGTAGGATCGGCTCCGTGAAACTTTTCAAAATTCCACCGCGGCATTTTCACGATCACATAATCGAGGGTAGGCTCAAAAAAGGCCGATGTGGTTTTGGTTATCTGGTTATTAAGTTCATCGAGGTTATAACCAATGGCCAATTTGGCAGCGATTTTGGCAATGGGATATCCGGTTGCTTTACTGGCCAATGCTGAAGACCGCGAAACCCTTGGGTTGATTTCAACCACGATCAACTCTTCTGTTGCCGGGTTTAAGGCAAACTGCACGTTGCAGCCTCCTGCAAAGTTGCCCATGGATCGCATCAAATGAATGGCCTGATCCCGCATGGCTTGATATGCCCTGTCAGATAAGGTCATTGCTGGGGCAACCGTAATGGAATCTCCCGTGTGGATGCCCATGGGGTCGAGATTTTCCACCGTACAGATGATGGTTACGTTGTCGTTTTTATCTCTGAGTAGTTCGAGCTCAAATTCTTTCCAGCCCAAAACTGCTTTTTCGACGAGCACCTCGTGAGTAGGCGACGCATCGAGACCGCGTCTCAGGGCTTCATCAAATTCTTCTTTTTTATGCACAAAACCGCCTCCTGTGCCTCCCAGGGTAAAACTGGGTCGGATCACCAGCGGAAAACCTATTTCCTGAGCGGCTTCCATTCCTTCCAAAAAGGAGTTGGCTATGCGTGATGGGGCTACGGTCATGCCCAGCTTTATTACATGCTGACGGAACAACTCTCTGTCCTCGGCCAATTCTATGGCCTCTACGTCAACACCAATCATTTTTACACCGTGTTTTTTCCAAAGGCCTGTTTTTTCCGCTTCGATGGCCAGGTTGAGCGCCGTTTGTCCTCCCATTGTGGGTAAAACCGCATCAATTTTGCGCTCTTTTAGAATTTTATCCAAACTTTCTATGGTTAGCGGCCATAAGTAAATGTGGTCTGCTGTAACCTCATCTGTCATTATGGTTGCCGGATTGGAGTTGATCAGAGAAACCTCTATGCCCTCTTCTCTCAATGATCTGGAAGCCTGGGTTCCGGAGTAATCAAATTCGCAAGCCTGACCAATAATGATGGGGCCGCTTCCGATGATTAATACGGAGCGAATGGACGTATCTTTTGGCATGATTGGTGGAAAAATTTGGATTGCCCGCAAAGATAGCTAATCTCTCCTTGTGGAAAAGTTTTTTCTTTAATCCTTATTTTTAATTGCCTGGGGCGTTTGAGGCGGTTTAACCCATTTCTGCCACGACCTCGGTCACTTCCGGAACCATTCTTTTGAGCATGCCCTCGATGCCTGATTTCAGGGTAATGGTGCTGGAAGGACAGCCGCTGCATGATCCTTGAAGTACAACACTGACAACACCCTTGTTGAATGATCTGAATTCGATATTACCTCCGTCCATTTCAACTGCCGGTTTCACATAGGTGTCAATGAGTTCTTTGATCTTTTTAACCAGTTCTGCATCCTCCCCGCTGTATTCGGCCTCTATCTTTTCGGCTTCTTGTGCCTGAACGGCTTCTTCAAAACCTTTTCTCAAGATCGGTTTATCGTCGGCGATGTATTGTTTGAGAAATTCTTTCAAGACCAGCATAATATCCGGCCAGTTGTAGTTGAATTCTTTGGTAATGGAAACGTAGTTGTTGCAAATGTATACGCCTTTTACATAAGCATGATCAAACAGGGCTGCCGCCAGAGGCGACCATTCATCTGCCAACTCTCTGGTTCTGAAATCAGCGGTACCCTTGTACAACATTCTGTTGACAACAAACTTTATGGTTTCCGGGTTGGGGGTTTGTTCGGTATATAACATTACGGGTCCTGCGGCCACTGTGCTCATTTTTACAATCTTTGTTTCTTCTTTAACGGATTTTCTTTCGTTTTGTTCCCGCAACGCTTCGGTATTTGCAGATCAAAAATCTTCTTCAAATTCGTCTCTTTCCATTTTCTCTTTCTGAAGCTTCCATCTTTCTGCCGATGGTCGGATGGTTTTGATTTTATCGCATTGGATCATCTCCATCATTTCTTTGGGTGGCGTTACAAATTTTATACCGGCATCATAAATGCCCGATGTGTCCGCTTCCAGAGATCGGATCATTTTTTGGAAAACAGGGCGAGCCGTCACGTAACCCTGACCGTCGTTCAGGTTGGTAAAGCGAATCCATTTGTCGTCTCCTCCTGTCCATACTCCTACTACAAGTGTTGGTGTCAAGCCCATAAACCAGCCATCTGCAAAGTCGTTGGTCGTTCCTGTTTTTCCGGCGGTTTCAGATTTGAGCCCCATGCTAAACTCTCCGCCCACCACGTTTTTGAGCATATCCACCATGATGGCATTGTAAAGTGGGTTGATGGCGGGCCTGATGATGGGGTCTGCCCTGTAAATTTCTCTTCCATTTTTATCCGTAATGCGCAAGACAAAAACCGGTTCTCTGAATGTACCCTGATTGGCAAATGTGGTGTATGCTGCCGTCATCTGAAAAAGACTAATGTCCACCGCTCCCAGACAGATAGCAGGATATTCCGGTACCGCTAGTCGCCCGTTGGGCAGTCTTTCTGTCTTGGAAATACCCACTTTGTCGAGTAAGTTTCGCAACATATCAACGGAGCCCATTTCCTTTAGCAATCGAACAGTAATTGAGTTTTTGGAATACACCAAACCATGGTAGAGGTTGTACATGTTTCCCGTGAAAACTTCGGTTGCGTTGTTGGGCGTCCATTCTTTATCTACATTAAAATTGGCGTCTCCCGGAGCAATGGTATATTGTATGTCTTCGAATTCCTGACAAGGCATGATGCCACCAAACGCCATTGCTGCCGTGTATACAAAAGGTTTCATCGTAGACCCCACGGACCTTCGCGAAGTAACGTGATCAAACTTAAAGTGCTTGTGATCGATTCCTCCTACCCAGGCTTTGACATAACCGTTGGATGGGTCAATGGCCAGGACTGCGTTCTGCAAAAACATGGCTGTGTATTTGGTAGAATCCATCGGACTCATTACCGTATCTTTTTCGCCATGGGTGTAGTCAAAAACCCTCATTTTTGTTTTGGTAGAAAACTCCTTTTTGAACGCTAGCTGCAACTCTTCATAAGCCTTACGAACCCGCGCATACTCTGCACTGTTTTTAAAATCTGTATAGGCTGTTAAATCTTCTTTATTTATCCAATTGTTTTTATATAATTTGTTGATAATCAATTTATTAGTGTCGGATTTGATCAGCGTTTCCAGGATGTTGTCGGTAAGTCGTATGCTTTGTATGTGGGCGATTTTAGGCTCAAATATTTTTTTTCTCAAATTCAGGTAACGAGGAGAAGCTTTGGCCTGGCTGATAAGAACTTCCTTTCTTAGGTTTTTTTGAAATTCATCGGCCTCAAAAGTCCATGGATCCATTCCCTTCCATTGCCTGAAATATCGTTTTTGGAGCCATTCCATGTGTTCTCTGGATGCCTGCTCTGCGTATTGCTGATATTTAAGGTCGATGGTGGTAAATATTTTTAAGCCATCTGTGTAAATGTTGTAGAGGCTGCCATCTGACTTTTTGAGTCCTTTTTCTTTGATTAGGTTTTGGATGAATTTAGTCAACTCGGCTCTGAAGTACGGTGCCGGTCCATTGCTTTGTTCTTCTTTTTTGAATTTCGACATATCCACTTCTTTCTTCATAAGGGCGTCGTGATCTATTCCTTTAGGATAATTGTCGGACTTTAAAAGTGCCAGCACGGTATTTCTTCTCTGCCTTGCCCTTTCCGGAAAACGGACGGGGTTGTATAAACTCGGGTTTTTGAGCATGCCTACAAGCAATGCTGCCTCTTCAACAAAGAGGTCTTTTTGGTCTTTGTCAAAGTAAACTTTGGCAGCTGCCTGGATGCCATGTGCCCCATTGATGAATTCAAACTTATTGAGGTACATGGCCATAATTTCTTCTTTGGTATAACTTCTTTCGAGTTTGACTGCGGTGAGCCATTCTCTCATTTTGATAGGAATGAGTTTCAGAAGTTTTTGCCAGGAAGCCAATCCTCGGGTTGAGGGTCTGTCAAAGAGTAGTTTTGCCAGCTGTTGGGTTAACGTTGATCCTCCACCGGAAGTTTCGTTTCTTAGGAGCAATGTTTTAAAAGCCACGCGACCCAGTGCTGGAATATCAACACCGGAATGTTGGAAAAACCTTGCGTCTTCTGTAAGTACCAGTGCTTTTTTAATGTGGGGGTTTAGATGGTTGTAATCTATTGGAATTCTGTTTTCAACGTAGTAGGTTCCAAATATCTGGTGGTTGATGTCATATATTTCTGTAGCAAGTTTGTAATTCGGATTTTCCAATGTTTCAAAAGAAGGAATGCCTGTGGTAGCGGCGTAAATCAGTAAGCCACCGATCATGGTCAGTATGATCAATGCTGCGTACCAGCCGCGTCTGATCCATTTTAATTTTGGGTCTGTACGTAATTCCTTGTAAAGTTCTTTGATCACTGCTTTAAAATGATGTGAGGTAGGTCTTGATATTACCCGCGGTGCTGATCGTTGTTTTATATCTTTTGTTTCCTGATGTCCGCATAATCAAACCGCGATGAAGTTGCGCGATCAGGAAGTTTCCCGGGATTTTTATCGCCTGTGATGGAGCTGCTTGCTGAATGGAAGTTAAGGAACCGTTGGTCGTTATTGAAATTTTGTAGGTTGTACCATTGCTTGCCGTAAGGAAAATATTGGCCGGATTGAGAAGCTCTACATCAGCGGTATCAACTTTATATCCTGCATCGGGCAATGATAGGTTTAGGGTTTGCAATTTGCCGTCGTTTCCCACAAATAGTTTTTTGTAGTTGCTTACGCTATCTCTGAACACGATGCCGCTGCCGGGGGATGTAAGGTAAAGAGGGCCATTAAATTCTACCTTGGGAAAATGAGGTTTAAGGGTGACGAGTCCATATGTAATATCACCGGCAATGATACACCCTGAAGGCAGGTAGGGATATACCCCCCAGGCACCCTCATAGCCGGTATAATTACTTCCATTGTTATTGGGGTAGGTATCGTAATATGCGACACGAATCGGGTGCAGTGGATCAATTACATCATAGAGCTGGATGCCGTCGTGGTAGTAGGCAATGTAAAGACCGTTGTCTTTTACATAGGGGTTGTGAGGACGGTTGTTGGTATAAGTTGGAGCTCCTAAAGGATGTTTAAAAGTAGACATGAGAGTCAGGTCAAAGCCGTTTCCATTGTCTATGGTTCTCATTATTTTGATGGGTCGGCCGATGGGTACTTCTTCGGCTACATAAAAATATTGGGTGTCTACGGATGTATGTTGGGTGTGTCTCCAGCTGCTGTGGTTGTAATTACTTCCATCGTCTATAGAACCCAGGTAAGTAATATTGTTTACATCGGTGCAATCCCAGATGACAAAGCCGGCCTCTCCCTGCGAACAATAGGCAATGTTGTTTTCAACGTACAAATCGTGGATATAAAGGTTCTCAAAGCCCGACATACCGGGTAGGGTGTTGAGAGATACTTTCTTTAGTAAAGTTGGATTGGCGGGGTTGCTCAGGCTATAAATAATCATCCAATTGTTGGTTGTTGAGTTGTCTCTTGCGCCTGCAACATAAAGGCGGGCATTGGGAACATCAACATAGATATTATGAGCTCTGTTGAATTGAGCGGTACTTTGGGTAACGGTAATGTTGTTGATGTTGGTTAGGTTAAAAATCTCGAGTCCTTCCGTGCCGGTATCAGCAACTCCATAAACATAGGTTCCAAAGCATTTAAAATCTCTCCAATAATTGCCGCTTCCAAGTCCATCTACAAACTGATATTTCAATACCGGGGCTGCGCAGTTGGAAACATCAAAGATGTTTACTGCCAAGGTTGAACCAATAATAGCATATTCTTTTCCATCGGGTGCAACATAGCCCCATACATCGTTGTATTCATTTCCAGGCATCCCACCCACTTGAGCCAGCTTTTTCATGTTTTGTGAAGGCTGCCCAACAAATATTGTTGCCTGGAGTAAAAAATACAAAATAAATAACGCAGAAGAATAAGGAACCATTTTATTTTTGCTAAATGACAAAAATAAACGAATCTGCATTAAGTCACCTTAGAAAAGATAAAATTCTAAGAAAGATAATTGATACTACACCGCTTTTTCCGAGGGTTAAAAAGGAATCGGTTTACCATAGTTTATTGGGCAGTATCATCTCACAACAATTGTCAACCAAAGCTGCAGCCACCATTCATCAGCGATTTTTGGATATATATGATGGACAACCCCATCCTGAATTGGTTATCCGCACCGATCTTACACAGCTGAGGAGTTGTGGCTTGTCCAATCAAAAAGCCAATTACGTTAAGAATTTGGCTATCTACTTTCTGGATCAACCCATAGAAAAAAGATATTGGAATAAGTTTGAAGATGAAGAAATCATTCAAATGTTATCTTCCATCAAAGGAATTGGAAAATGGACGGTCCAAATGACATTGATGTTTACCCTGGAAAGACCCGACGTTTTTCCAATAGATGATTTAATTATAAAGAACTCTGTCATCCATTACTATAATCTCGATAGAACTGACAAAAACCTAATCCAGAATGTTCACAAGATTGCTGAGAAATGGTCTCCTTATCGGAGTTTTGCCTGCTACTATTTCTGGGCAGCCAAAGACAATTTGAAGTAATGTTTCACGTGAAACATTAAGAATGGTTTTTATTGATCTCCTAACTATGTTTCACGTGAAACATTAAACAACTACTTTTGTTATTCAATCTAAAATGAATTCATTTATGCGTTTATCTACCCTTCTCTTTTGCCTGATTTTAATTAGTAGCACCAATGCCCAACACAAATTTGACCAGTTGGAATATCTATTGCCTTCACCCAATGATATAAGAACTGCCTCCGGTGCACCGGGACAAGCTTACTGGCAACAAAGAGCTGATTACAATATTCAGGTTGAGATAGACGAAATCAATCAAAAATTAACAGGCTCAGAGACCATAACCTACTATAACCAATCGCCGGACGTGCTTACTTATCTTTGGCTACAGCTGGATCAAAATATTTTTTCTCATGAATCAGCATCGAAGAAATACAACCAGGATAAGATGGAGGAAAAGATGTCACTCAACACACTCAACCGAATGGATTCCAGTTTCGATGGAGGACATAAAATTACAGCTGTCAAAGGGCTTGATGGAAAGGCGTTGACTTATTTTATCAATCAAACCATGATGAGGATTGATTTGCCAAAACCTTTAGCAAAAGGAGAAAAATTCACGTTTTCAATTGATTGGTGGTACAATATTACCAACAGTCAATCCATCAGAGGTAGATCCGGTTATGAGAAGTTTGAAGATGGCAACAGTATCTATTGCATAGCACAGTTCTTTCCCAGGATGTGTAAATATTATGATACGTATGGTTGGCAAAATAAACAGTTCATGGGTAGGGGAGAATTTACACTTGAATTCGGCAATTATAATGTTTCCATCACAGTGCCCTCAGACCACTTAATTGCGGCCACAGGTACCTTAATGAACGAAACTGAAGTGCTCACACCACAGCAGGTGGAGCGATTAAAAAGGGCCAGGAACGAATTTGCGCAGCCCGTCACAATAGCCACACTGGAAGAAGCAGATCAAAGAATTGCAGCCGGAATGTCAAAGAAAAAAAGTACCTGGAAATTCTCAGCTAACAATGTGAGAGATTTTGCTTTTTCCACCTCCAGAAGACATATATGGGATGCCATGAATACCCAACTTCCTGGAGGGAAAACAGCAATGGCCATGTCTATGTGGCCAAAAGAAGGAAACTGTTTGTGGAGTAAGTTTTCAACCAAAGCAGTAGCACATACTTTAAAATGGTACTCTCATTATACAATTGACTATCCTTATCCTGTGGCCTGGTCTGTAGATGGCGAAATGGGTATGGAATACCCCATGATCTCTTTCAACTTTGGTAGATGCGAAAGCGATAATACGTATCCGGAAAGAACCAAATACGGGCACATAGGGGTGATCATTCATGAGGTAGGCCACAACTTCTTTCCAATGATCATCAACTCTGACGAACGTCAATGGAGCTGGATGGATGAAGGACTCAATACCTTCGTACAATATTTAACCGAGCAACAGTGGGAACGAAACTTTCCATCGGGCAGAGGACCAGCAAATAAGATTGTAGATTACATGAAAAGCGATCCGTCAGATCTATCACCCATCATGACCAATTCTGAATCCGCCCGTCAATTTGGGTCCAATGCTTATGCCAAGCCGGCAACAGCACTCAATATACTCAGAGAAACCGTCATGGGTCGTGAACTGTTCGACAGAGCTTTTAAAGAATACGCAAGAAGATGGGCATTTAAAACACCAACCCCAGCTGACTTCTTCAGAACGATGGAAGATGCATCGGGTGTGGATTTGGACTGGTTTTGGAGAGCATGGTTCTTTGGTATTGAAGCGGTAGATATATCGTTGAAAGAGGTGAGCCATTACCAGATAGACCCCAAAGATCCTGAGCGCAAATATGAGTTGATAAAAGACAGACAAAGTGAAGAACCTAAGAACATCAGTGAAATCAGAAATCAGCAAGAGATAGCTAAAACGTATAACGAAATTGACACTACCATCAATGACTTTTACACCCACTGGGACAAAAACAAGCCGGATGCCATCGCATTACAAGAATACAAAAAAAGCATCCAGGGACTTTCCAAAGAAGAACTTGCTTTGATGGAAAATAATCAACACTACTACCAATTGTCATTCGAAAACAAAGGTGGAAACCCAATGCCCGTGATAGTCAACTTTGTATTTGAAAACGACAGCATAGCTACACATCGTATACCGGCCGAAATATGGCGCTTCGATGATACCACCGTAACCAAAGTCTTCATCACCGAAAAGCCTATAAAGGAGATCATCCTTGATCCCTATTTAGAAACAGCAGATATAGACAGATCAAACAACTATTATCCTCCGAGAGAAGAAACATTGCGTTTTGAAGCCTTTAAACAAGGACAAAACAGAAGAGGTGGAGGCGGTGGAGAAAATCCTATGCAAAGAGCTGCAAAAGCAAGAGAAATTAGGCCTTAAATAATTGATAATCAGTTAATTGAAATAAATTCTTTCAGGGCTTTATTAAAAACTTCCGGGTGTTCCATCATAGGAGCATGGCCACATTTGTCAATTTCCACCAGTTTAGAATTAGACAAAAGTTCGTGAAACTTACGGCCTACCCACAGAGGCGTAACTTCATCCTGTACACCCCATACCAATAAAGTAGGTGTCTTTATCATTTGAAGTTTGTCTTCTAAGTTGTGGCGAACTGCAGACTTGGCTGTCTTCACAATTCGGATACACCTACCCAAATCACTTACAGATTCAAACACTTCATCAACCAAAGCTTCTGTAGCAACCTTGGGATCGAAAAAAACCATCTCTGTTTTTTTCCTTATATAGTCACGTGAACTGCGACGTGGAAAGCTGTTTCCGAAAGCGTTTTCAAATAGACCAGAACTACCGGTAAGAATCATCTTAGCCACTTTATCCGGTCTTTTCAAACAATACATTTGAGCCAAATGTCCTCCAAGTGAATTGCCTAAAATATTAACCTTTTCAAAACCCTTGAACTGTATAAAATCATCAATAAAATCAACCAGACCATCAAGATCCAAATCTTTAATTGGTAAGCTATAAATAGGCAGAATGGGTATAACAACGTTTACTTTATCACCAAACTCTTTTAAAATACTCTCAAAGTTGCTGAGAGCACCCATGAGGCCATGCAGCAATAGTAAGGGTGTTTCTCCCTTATGCTCGCTATTTGTTTCTATATATTCAAACTTTCCTTCCTTCTTGATGTCTGTATTCACGGACAAGCTGTTGATTGAGCTACAAAAATAGCATTTACTTTAAATTGGACTGCGTTTAATTTCAAATCTTAGCACCATGGTGACAGTGAGTAATATCACCGCTCCTGCCTGGTGTAAAACACCCCACAACAATGGAATTTGCCCTTTGCACATTACTACCGTAATTATCCCCAATAATGCCTGGATTATCAACATAACATAAAACGCTATGGCAGCACGCGAAATACGAAGATTACTGCCTCTCAATACAAGCCGATAAAACAACGCCGATGCTAATAAAATAAGGGTATAAGCAGTCAATCTATGTAGCGTTTGAATGACCGCAGGAGCCATGCCGGTACGATCATAATGAATCCATTCTTCCACAGAAAATAATTGGCTGTTGAAAACTAATTGTGGAATAAATTCTCCATTCATATCAGGCCAAGTCGGATAAAACAGACCAGCCTTCATACCACTCATGATACCACCCAAAAACAACTGAATCCACAATAAAACCCAGATGCTGTAACTCAACACGTGATCTCTTCTTAAAAAAGGCACAATTTGCCCATCCCGATATTCAAGGTAGGTCCATAACAGAGCACTGTAAACAGACAATGCAATACAGAGATGAAAACTAAGTTTATAAGCATTTACCCATGGCCTGTCGATCAAACCACTGGCTACCATAATCCATCCAAAAATAGCAGCGAGCATGGCCAGTCCAACCACTACAGCCAGCCTTCTCAACAGATGTGGACTTATCCATTTTTTGGTAAAGAAAAATACAAAAGGAATTAAAAATACAAAACCCATTGTGCGAGCCCACAGACGATGCAGGTATTCCCAAAAATAAATCCACTTAAAAGCAGACAATGTCATACCCTGATTTATTTTCTTATACTGGGGTGTCTCTTTGTATAAATCAAATTCACGTAACCACCCTTCTTCCGTCACAGGAGGAATCGTTCCCGTAATAATATCCCATTTGGTTATCGAAAGCCCACTGCCTGTTAAACGAGTTATGCCACCAATGACAACCTGAAAAAAAACAAAAACCAACCCCGTAAAAAGCCAATATCTCACCCAGCTCATCTGCATTCTATTTTTTGACAAATGTATCCAAATTAAAAATCAAAAAACCGAAGCCCTGGTTGCGAATAAGTGGTAATAGTTTTTCTTTATTTAAATTTTATACCTTCATCATAAGGGCTGTGAATATGTGGATAACCTTACTGCCGGATGACAATTACCCTACATTGTTTAAAACAACGAATTGTTCCACACGAAACCGCATATTTAAACTGTGAAAACCAAAGAATTAACATTGTAATGTGAATATTTAAAACCTATGTGTGGACCAACTCAAAAAAGCCCTCTGTTAAATCAGTGGGCATAAAATCGAGTCTGACCAACATATAAAACATTTATTTAATACATAAGGAGAATGCAAAATATTTATCCTCATTTTTCCCACTTTTCCTCCCAAACCCGGCTGTGGATAACTTGTTTTTTAATCTCTTATTTACCGGCCTTTTACGAATAACATAAAACTAAAATGTGAATAAATATTTTGAAAACCTCATTCGGCATTTAATCCTATTATTTTTATACAAAGCGCAACTTGTGCTGCACGAAAATGCACAATTAAGGATACATTTGCAGAGCCAAATGATAAGATGAGGGCCGTAATTCAGAGAGTAAGTCAAGCCAGTCTAACCATCGATGAACAGGTATATAGTAGCATAAACCAGGGCTTATTGGTTTTACTGGGTGTTCACCAAGACGATACAGAAGAAGATGTCCACTGGCTGGTTTCAAAAATTGCCCAGATGCGCATCTTTTCAGACCAGGAAGGAAAAATGAATTTATCTGCCCAGGACATTGGAGCATCCGTGATGGTGGTGAGTCAATTTACCCTACACGCCAGCACCAAAAAAGGCAATCGACCTTCTTTCATAGAAGCTGCAAAGCCTGACCTGGCTATACCCCTTTATGAAGCCTTTGTAAAAGCCATGTCAATACAATTTCCCAATAGGACGGCAACGGGTAGTTTTGGGGCCGATATGAAAATAAGTTTAACCAACGACGGTCCGGTCACCATTATCATAGACAGCAAACAACGAGAATAATGACCCTGGCAGAATATCAAAAAGAGGTAGACCTATGGATCCAAACCTATGGAGTAAGGTACTTTGGTGAGTTGACCAATATGGCCATTCTCACCGAGGAAGTAGGAGAAGTTGCGCGTCTGATCAGCCGAATCTACGGTGAGCAATCTTTCAAAGAAACACCGTCTGAAACGGATCAGAAAAATATGCTGGCCGATGAAATGGCCGATGTATTATGGGTCCTTACTTGTTTGGCCAACCAGACAGGTATAGACCTTACGGAAGCCATTCAACGCAATATGGAAAAAAAGACAAACAGAGATAAATTAAGACATATCCAAAATCCAAAAATTCAACCATGAAACCTATTATAGAGTGTGTACCCAATTTTAGTGAAGGCAGAAATCGCGCTGTTATTGATCAGATTACCCAAACGATAGCTGACACAGAAGGAGTGAGCTTGCTCAATGTGGATCCGGGAGCGGCCACCAACCGCACAGTAGTTACCTTTACCGGCGATCCCGATTCGGTAATTGAGGCGGCCTTTCGCGGTATTAAAAAAGCAGCAGAATTGATCGACATGTCAAAACACAAAGGAGAGCACCCACGCATGGGAGCTACTGATGTGTGTCCACTGATACCTATATCAGGCATTTCCATGGAGGAAACCGCCAGGTACGCAGAAAAACTGGCTGAGCGCGTTGGTCGTGAATTGAATATACCTGTTTATTTGTACGAAGCCGCAGCTAAAAAACCGGACCGCCAAAACCTGGCCACCATCAGAGCCGGAGAATACGAAGGCTTCTTTCAAAAAATCAATGACCCGGAATGGAAACCCGATTACGGACCGGCCATCATGAATGTACAAAGTGGAGCAACCGTCATAGGAGCCAGAGATTTTTTGGTTGCCTACAATGTTAACCTCAATACTACTTCTGAAAGAAGAGCCAACTCAGTCGCCTTTGATGTGCGGGAAGCAGGTCGCGTGATGAAAAAAGGAGAAACGATTCTGAGGGACGAAAAAGGAGAAGCTCTACGACAGCCCGGAAAACTCAAAAGCGTAAAAGGTATAGGGTGGTTTATAGAAGAATACGGTATAGCCCAGGTATCTATGAATCTGACCAATCTAAAAGTAACTTCTCTGCATGAAGCATTTGAAGCCTGTTGCGAAAGTGCTACCCAACGGGGTATGCGTGTAACAGGATCAGAGCTCGTGGGTTTGGTTCCTAAAGATGTAATGTTGGAAGCCGGTAGATATTTTCTTAAGAAGCAAGGAAGATCAACAGGGGTATCGGAAAAGGAACTCATCTTTATGGCTATAAAATCAATGGGTCTCGACGAACTCGCACCCTTTGATCCTATGGAACGCATCATAGAATATAAAATGAAAGCCAATAGGCAAAACCTGTTGGTGCAAAAGACCCTCATTGATTTTGCAGATACCACAGCTTCAGAAAGTCCGGCCCCGGGAGGAGGCAGTGTTTCGGCATATGTGGGAGCCCTGGGTGTGGCTTTGGGAACCATGGTTGCCAACTTGTCTGCAGGTAAAAAAGGTTGGGAAAAACAAACCGCTTATTTTTCTGATTGGGCTGATAAAGGCCAGGCCATAAAAGATAAACTCATCTATCTGGTAGATGAAGACACCAATGCATTCAACGCAATAATAACCGCGGTTAGAATGCCGAAGGCTACGGACGAAGAAAAAGAACAACGCAAAACCGCCATGCACGAAGCTACGAGATACGCCATTCAGATACCATTGGAGGTTATGAAAACGGCATATGAAGCCTTTGATTTGGTGGAGGCCATGGTTGAAAAAGGCAATGTCAATTCTATTTCAGATGCGGGTGTAGGCGGGCTGTGTTTAAAAACTGCCATTTATGGGGCCTATCTCAACGTAAAAATCAATTGTGCAGGATTTGACGATGAAAATTTTGTTGCATCTGTCACCCAACAGGCCGATCAATTATTGCAAGAGGCAATCAAAAAAGAACAGAACATAGTAAAGGCCGTTGAAAAATCCATTCAGGCCTGATCAAAAAACAGGTAAGAGGGTAGAAAGATAATTTACGCAGGGAGACTTTTCCATTTCTCCCTGCAGGTAAAGTGTTTGGAGGTATTGTTCAGTAATTTTCTTTTTCAAATCCAGCTTTTTGGCGTTATTCTCTATACCTCTCTTTCTCTTTTCTATTTCATAAAGTCTGGAAACCTCGGGATTGGATAAGTTGACAGATGCCGGTAAACTTTCGGTAGAAATCAAGGCATTCCATTGAATCAACAAGAGATTAAATTTTTTCATGGCATCGTTGATAGCGCTTTCCTTTTCTGCCAGTTCAATGGCTTTTTCCTGTTGCAGATCCAACAATTCTATGCGGTAGTCGTTGCTCTGTTTTTTCTGCGTTCCTTTGTAGGGAAGGCGAAAGCCAAGGCCGATGGAAAATTCATCCTGAAAAAGTAAATTGTCTCTGCGGCTGTAACGAAGCTGTGCATAATCCAGTAAGCGATGATCGTTTTTTCGCGAGACGGCCCAACGATCCTCCAGTAGCATCGAATCTGCCTCGAAGGCTTTGGATACAGAAGGACTCAGACCTTCGAATGAATATTGTTCCAGGACCGATTTCATAAATGTTACATCCGGCCAGTTGGACCAATCGAATGATGTGAATCCCGTATACGATTGCAACAGGGATGCAGAAGATTTTTCTTCTTGAAGTTTTTGATGGGCCACAAATTTTCGCTCTTCCCAATTCAACAGATCATCAACGTCGTTGCTCTGGTCTGCCAATATGTTATTGACCGTAGCCCGGATCATGGAGTCTGCAAAAATGGAATCTTGTATGTATGCCTCTGTTTTTTGAATGTGGTGATAAAGGTCTACCAGATCAAAATATTTAGATAATAGCAATTCGGCGCCATACAAACCTTTGTCTGCTTCAATTTTTGCCATCAACCAGGCCTTTTCACTTTTATAGCTTTTGCCTGCGCCCCAGTTATTGAACATCACACGAAGAGCGTATTCCTGCCGGCTGAGGTTAAACTGATCCGTTTCGGTTCGCAAATTGATTTCATCAACTCCGGGTAAAGAGAAATTGAGATCGTTGACCTTCCCTGAATAAGCATCAAATGTGCGCAAAGCGGAAGACGACCTGAAACTCGAAAGATATGCGGATGTAGGTGATGACTGGGCACACAGCGATGTGAAGCAACAACCAACCAGGACAATCAGCAACGATGATAATAATTTTTGATTCATATCAACGCAGCGTAAATTTCAGTGCTTCTTTTTGTAGGAATGCATTGGCATTTTCAAGTCGGATGTACACCTCCATGCCATACGTTTTGTATTCCGGTATTTTTCTGAGTCTCTCCGGTATTTCTATAATCCTGTGTCCAAGACCCGTGACTACACCTTTGGCAACATGGTCCGGGTGCATAACAGAACTTACATTTACTTCGTCACCTATATTTACGGACAACGACATGCTTTCGTGAATGTATGCCAGGGCTTCGGTGGGTCGCACTTCATAGAAGGACAAGAGCGTTGTATGGGCATCGACATATTCAGATGCTTTACAATTGATGTTTCCCACCAAACCGTCGAAAGGCGCTTTGATGACTGCCTTATTATTATCTGTGGTTAGCAAACGCATTTTTTCTTTAAGACCTGCGGCCTCCTCCTCTTCAGGAGATGGGTCAGATAGCATTTTTTGATACGATGCAATGAGCTTGTCATACGCAGTACCGGTAGTTGTGATTTCCTTTTGCAAACTTAAAATTTGCTTCTCCAGGGGATTTTGAAAAGACGATGCAGATCCCTGAGTGATGAGACTCTTTTGGTAATCCAGCTTACTTTTTGCTTCTGTCATATCGCTTTCCAGGGCAGCCAGTTTTTCCGTTTTCTCCGACTTTGTTTTTTCAATGGCAGCCAGAACCTCACTCCTTTTTTGGACAATTTTGCGATTGAGTTGTTCGATGTTGTGTTTTGTCAAAGCGAGCTCAATATCATTTTCTTTATAATCCAATTCAACCAGCACCTGATCTTTCATCACTTTTTGACCGGGTGTCACAGCCACGGATTTTACCTGCACGGCTTCATCTAAGGATATTTGCGTTTCCTTGTTTTCTGCATAGCCATAAAAAACAGTTTGAGGCGCATTGACAGAACGGAAAAACAACCAGCATGCGCCAAAAACAACGGGCAACACCACCCAATATAAAAAATTGAATTTTGTGGTCATGGTTTCGGGCTTAAAGAGTGTCTACATCGTTTTCGTCATCAAAGTTGATCCTGCTCAAAAGGATGTTTTCCTGACTTCTTATGTCGGCGATTAAAGCCGTGAGTGTCATACCCGGCTTTAGCTTGAAGCGATATTCGTATTCGTAATTGTCTTTACCTTCTGCAGAAGTTGAGAATCGCATGCGTTTCAATGAAAAAGGCTTGCAGTATTTTTCCAAAACATCGGCCAAGGGCCCTGCACCCCCTTTTTCTATGATGCTTTCAACCCGCAGGGAGCCCAGCATATTGGATTTTTGTCCAAAAGGAGAAAACCGGATGATGACCACGACCAGACAAAAAGCAAGGGTACCGATGATGCCGTTTAAAAAACTATGAACACCACAAGCAATGCCTACGGCCATGCTGGCAAAAACAAAAGCTACATCGCGAGGGTCGCTGATACGAGTTCGGAAACGAATAATGGCCAGTGCCCCGAAGATACCAAAACTCAGTGCAAGGCTGTCGCCAATGGATTGCATAATGGTGCAGGTAACCAACGACATTAACAATAGCGATTGGATAAAATGGTCGGGACGGCTCACTTGCCTGGAAGTCTTATCGTACGTAAGCACCAGGAGCAAAGACAGGGCAAAAGTCATAGCCAGGGCAAAACCAATGAGGTACACAGAGGTTTGTGGTTGTGAGAGTCCTGCTGAAAAATCGAACATAGCTTAAAAATGTAATAAATTACAAAGAAGAGGCAATTTTACCAAAAATGTACCCTTTTTGTTGAAAAATTCATCGTAATGCCGGCTTAGATTGATGTGCAAAAAGAAGATTAGCACAAAAAATACTATTAGTTTTGTCATTATGGAAAATAACAAAGACCACAAATCTATTTTCAAAGAATGGCTTGAAAAACTCCAACAAGAATCCTGGCAGTTGGAATTACTTATTTCAGGGTTTGCCATTTTTGGAATATATGCAGCGCGTACAACGATCAAAAACCTTGAAATATTTCAGGAAATGTACCTGTTTGATGAGACAGGCAGACTGGCCTCGACTTTCATCCTGGTATTGCAAAAGGGCTGGTGGATATTTTTTATCAACCTAATCTTCCATGTAATCCTCAGGGGCCTTTGGATTGGCGCTATTGGATTGAGATACGTATCCGGAGAGATCAATTACGATCAGTTTAAATATTCAGAAAAGGTCACACAATTTTTAAAAAACAAAGTAGGAGGGTATGATGATTTTATAGAAAATCTTGAACGCTTGTGCAGTGTCATTTTTGCCTATACTTTTTTATTGTTTTTGTTGTTTTTTTCCATGATGATATTTTTTGTTGAAATCGGCTTCATTGGAGTAATAGGACAAAAAATAATGGGAACAGATACCAATTCCATGCAGGCGCTTTCTTTGACAATCGGCCTCTATATGATTTTGGGTTTTGTAGTATTTATTGATCTCGTTACATTGGGAGGTTTCAAGAGGGTCAAGGAAAAACACATTGCCGCTGTGTATTATTATATTTATCGTTTCTACAGTGCGGTTACCTTTTCTTTTTTGTACAGACCCTTGCTTTACAATTTTATTGACCACCCCTACACCAAAAAACTATTTTACCTTTCAATACCCTACATTGCCTTAATTTTGTTGGGCCCGGCGGCTTTCAGAAACAACACTACTCCCTACATTCCCAGAGAAGAAAATCTCGAACAAAACGGCTTGCTGGTAGACGATTATTACTACGACGACCTTAGGAACACCCTGCTACAGGAGCACCCCAACGAAGAGCGCCAAATCAATAAAAAACTCATGCCGGATGTGTCTTTGGAACAGTTTAGGATTACCCAGAGTACGAGCTCATTATTTATCAAACTTTCAGATGAATACAACGACTTATTGGAAAATGTAGCAGAAAAGAAACCCTTCTATAAGAAAGGAATCCAGTTTAGTCAATTTAATCTCAACCACGAGAAAATTGGTCAAATAGATGTCTTTCAAAAAGAAAAGTCAAAACAAAGAACACCGCTCATTCTGAAGCGGCAGGAAATCAATAAGAAACTTAAGGCCGACCCCAAAAACCAAGTTCTTATTTCTCAAAAAGAGCAGATTAACCGTGAGTTGGACAAGCTGGATGAATTTTGGAAGGATACCATGGACGTAGTTATACGGCAAACAGCACAAGGCTCCATCAATGACTTTTTACAATATGTGCAGGTTTCAATCGACAGCCAAAGAATCCAACTCGATTACAAAAACTGCATGTACTATCGCCACCCGCATCTTGGAGAAATGGGTATACGATGTTTTTTTCCAACCGATTCGCTTAGTAAAGGGTTACACCAATTGGATTTTAGAACGAAAGAATACAAAAAACCAAAAGATACCACAGAAAAAAAATTACTTTTACCCTTCATAAAAGAATAAAGACAATGAAAGAGAACTGGATGAAATACGGTGCAGTATATGCCTTGATTACCATTATCATGCACATTATGTTTTATTACATAGTGGAGATGAGCCTCACGCTTCAGATGGTTTTAAGTTTTGGCTTTATGATCCTTTTTATGGTGTTGGCCACACTAAAAGAAAGGTCTGAAAACGGAGGATACCTTAGTTACGGTGAATGTTTGAAAACAGCATTTTTGACAGCCCTTATAGGGACCCTCACTTCTGTGCTGTTAATGATGATTCTTTTGGCAGTAGATCCCGGACTTAAAGATAAACTCACTGAAATCCAAACCATGGCATCCCGCTCAACCATGGAAAGTTTTGGCATGACAGAAGACCAGATTGCAGAAGCCATGGAAAAGGTGGAAGCAGAGGGTGCCGCCGAATTCACTATCGGAAAACAACTTACCAATGCCATCACCTCATCCATTTTGGTGTTTATCCTGGCTGCTTTTGTTTCTTTGTTTTTGAAAAAGAATTCTCCGGAGGAAAAATTTTAACACCGGGCATCAGAACTTAAAACCGGCAGTCACTACAATGCGAGTTTGTTGCACTCTGTTGTTGACGAGACTTTCGTCTGCAGGGTCAACCAACACATAGGGTACATATCCTTCATCGAACTTTCTCGTTCTCACGCCGAGATCGATAAAAAACCGATCTTCTCTTACCCCAATGCCAAAGGAATGGCTTCGTACCTTTTTGGTGTCTGCGGCCAAAGGGCTGTCGCCTTGCTCGATACCCGCCCTCAGTCGTACCACGCCTATGGCCAGTTCGGTACCCAACCTTACGTTGATTACAGAGCCCAAAAGGCGCTCGACTTCGTCGTTGACATCGATGGTGTTTTGCCCTTCAGAAGGATCATCAGAAAAATCTGTAAAATCAAAACGATTGTTGTTGTAATCGACCCACTCTACATCACCGTTGATAAAACCCTGGACAGGACCAATTTTATAAATGGTTCCCACGCTGCCCACAAGTCTGGCCGGAGTGCTGAGTTTGTATTTAAAACTTCCATCCGGTGAGCGATTGGAGTAGTACTGTGATGTGCCATCGTCGTAAGCGTAGTCCAGGTTGGTATAATAATCATCATTTAAAGTAAACCAGGTTGGGCTATGGAAAGCACCACCGATTCTGATTTGACGAATTGGGGCATAAATAAAACCGGCTTTGAAATTGATACCGGCACCGGAGGTGTTGAGATACTCTGTATAATTGAGTTCAGTAAAAACCGGGTTGGCGTCTGTGGGGTCGCTTTCATTGTATTGTTTTAATTCCTGGTAAGATACAAAGGGTATGCCCATGGAAAAACCAAGTAAAAACTTCTCCGTGAAGCTGCCCCCCCAACCCAGTGAAAGCTCGTGAATGTAGCCCTCCTGGTCTACTTCCTGGGTTTTTTTAACTCCTTCAAACCGGTCAAAATCGGTTTCATAATTTTTATCTTCATTGAGGTCGTAGATAGCTCCTACGGCATAAGCAGGATATGCCTCAAAATCGTCGAGTTGATTGACATCGCGACCATTGGCTCTTTCGGCAAAACGCTGGGTAATAGAACCCCTTGTTGTACCGCTGAAACGGAAGTTTTTGTTGAGATCTGCCAACTTGGAAAAACCTATGGCAAAACCGGAACCATTTCTGCCCGCCAGTACCAAAGATATGTTGTCTACAGAAAAGGAATTGTATCGGTCTTTGGTGATGGTATTGGCATCATCAACCAGAAAAGAGGAAGTGCGGTTGTTGGATAGGGATGGAGAAAAAGTAAACTCACTTTTTCTGTAAACCCCCAAACCGGCAGGGTTGATGTTGATGGAAGAAAAATCGCCGCCCATTGCTCCAAAGGAAGAGCCTACACCCAAAACGCGGGCCGTTCCACCCGGACTGAAAAAAGACCAGCGGACAGCATCAGAAACCCCTTGTGCAGAGGATATGAAATAGAACATAAGCCCAAGTAGGGAAAGAATGTATTGCCTCATAATAAAAGTGTCTGAAAAGGTTTGAAAAAACCATCCGCAGTACAACAAGCGTTGAATGAGGTACTGCGGATGGTATAAAATAATTTTACAGCTTATCCACCTCTTCTTGGTGAAGATGAAGATCGGCCACCACCACCGCCGCCGCCACTGTGGGAAGAACGACTGCTACCGCCACCGCTGTTTCCGGAGTTGTATGAACCACTGTCGCGGGATCTGGACGGTGAACTGTTGTGGCTGGAACGATTGCTGTTGTCTGATGAGCGTGGTCTTTCGTAAGATCTTTGCTGCTCAGTATTATTGTTTCGGGAAGGACGATCCTGATCCCGGTTTCTGTCCATCTGAGGTGTTGGATCGGGTCTTCGGGATGGTTCCCTATCCCAGCTATTTCCGTTGTTTCCTGAGTTGGGTCCGGTAACTTCGGTTCTTTTGCGCGTATAGATGCTGGATTTTTCTTCTGCGGGTTTATTCTCAAAATCACCCCTCCTTTGTCTGTTGGAGGAAGTAGGTCTATCGCCGGTGTTGTCTGCATTGAAATCCGATCTGTTGGGTGCATCCGGAGAGACCTCTGTGGATTTGGTGTCTTTTCTGGGACCATCGATGCGTCCTTTTGTGCTGGCTATAGAAGATCCGTTTTTCCTGCTTCCATAGTAAGTGCCGTAAGGATGATTATTGCCGTTATTATTATTGTTGTGGTTGCCATTGTGGTGCCCGTTCCATGGGCGATTCCAGCCGTAGTAGTTATTGACAACATAGTTGTTGCCCCAACCCCAATTGTTCCAGCCGTAATTATTCCAACCCCAGCTATTCCAACCATAGTTGTTCCAGCCCCAGTTGTTGTAACCGCAGCTCCAATTGTTCCATCGATTCCATCTGTTCCAGGATCCCCAACCGGAGTTGCCTATGACAACCACAACGTTGTTGCCACCATACCAGTAGGGGTCGTACCATGAATTGTACCAGGGATCCCAAAAAGGATCTCGCCATGAATAGCCCCAGACAGGAGAATAATAACCAATGTTGTAAGAAGGCCTCCAGAAACGTCGGATTCTGGTTGAGTACTGGTAGTCGTCATAGTCGTTGGTATCGTCGTAATACCCATCGTCGTAGTATTCATACGACTCATCGTCGTAAGAAGAAGAATAGGCATTACTGTTGCTTTGGGTAACCATCCCATCGGATGAATGGGTGTTGCTTTTGGGGTCGTAGTAAAGATCGTCAAATTGGGCAAAGGCTGTCGTTGTCAATCCGACTAAAACCAAGGTAGAAACGAACCATCTGAATTTCATTGTTAATGAATTTATTTTCGCAATAATTGATACTCCTGTTTCGCATGCAAGTTACTGTAAAACTGCATGATCATTCGTTAAGGTTCATTTAATATTCAATTTCTATTGTGTTAAAACCGGACTTTAAATTAACCTTAACTTGTATACCTTATTTGACGATGCCGGAGGTCAATTCGTTAATCGGAGAAGCCATATTTAAGAAAACTTTTACAATAAAGGGCGAAGTCGGTAAAGAGTCCTAAACAAATAATATATAACGAAACCGCAAAAAACCCTTATTTTTGTGCAGTTATTGACTTAAATAAGCCCTGCAACAAAATTTTATAATGTGAAGTGGGGAATTAAAACCAAATTAAGATGGCCAAAGAAATTACACCCAGGTCAGAAAACTATTCGCAGTGGTACCTTGACATTGTAAAAAAAGCAGGATTGGCAGACAATTCGGCTGTGAGGGGCTGCATGGTGATTAAGCCGTATGGGTATGCTATATGGGAGAAGATGCGGGATCAGTTGGACAAGATGTTTAAAGACACCGGACACGTTAATGCCTATTTTCCTTTGTTTGTGCCCAAGAGTCTGTTTGAAGCAGAAGAAAAGAACGCGGAAGGCTTTGCGAAGGAATGTGCCATTGTAACCCATTACCGATTGAAGGCCGATGAAAACAACAAAGGCAAACTCATTGTAGATCCGGAGGCGAAGCTCGAAGAAGAGCTAATAGTAAGGCCAACGAGTGAGGCCATTATTTGGAATACATACAGAGATTGGATACAGTCGTACCGCGACTTACCCATCCTTATCAACCAATGGGCCAACGTAGTACGCTGGGAAATGCGCACCCGTCCATTTTTGCGTACAGCAGAATTCCTTTGGCAGGAAGGCCATACAGCACACGCTACGAAACAGGATGCGATTGCCGAGGCACAAATGATGCACGAGGTTTACGCCCGATTTGCCGAAGAATGGATGGCCATGCCCGTGATCAAAGGCGTAAAGACAGAAAACGAACGATTTGCCGGAGCCGATGATACCTATACCATAGAGGCCATGATGCAGGACGGAAAAGCACTGCAGGCGGGCACGTCACATTTTCTGGGGCAAAATTTTGCGAAAGCGTTTGAGGTCAAATACCTTACCGAACAAAACCAGGAGGAATATGTGTGGGCCACTTCATGGGGCGTATCTACCCGTCTGATAGGTGGTTTGATCATGACACACAGTGATGATGAAGGACTGGTCTTGCCTCCTAAGTTGGCACCCATTCAGGTGGTAATTGTTCCCATTCCCAAACCGGAACCCGAATTGATGCTGGTAGCAGATCAGATTGCTGACAAGTTGAGAGCCCGCGGCATCAGTGTAAAGATCGACAATGATGAAAAGAACAGACCCGGCTTCAAATTTGCAGAATACGAAATGAAAGGAATACCGGTGAGGTTGGGCCTAGGAAAGCGAGACATCGAAAACAACCAGGTAGAAGTGGCACGCAGGGACACCAAAACCAAGACATCGGCACCGCTTGAAAACATAGAAGTATATGTAGCGGATTTGCTGGAAGAAATACAGGCCAATCTGTTGGAAAGGTCAAAGGCTTTCAGGGCAGAACACACTACTTATGCCAACAGCTATGACGAGCTTAAGTCAGCAATAGAGGAAAAGGGAGGCTTTGTTTATGCGCACTGGGATGGTACCACCGAAACAGAGTTGAAAGTGAAGGAAGAAACCAAAGCGACGATCCGTTGTGTGCCACTGGAAGGAGAATCAGAAGAAGGCAGTTGTATTGTCACCGGAAGGCCTTCTAAACAGCGGGTGATTTTTGCTAAGGCTTATTAGCGGAGCATCGGAGCAACCGGGAACGGAGCATCGGGCATCGGAGCAACCGGGAACGGAGCAACCGGGAACGGAGCATCGGGCATCGGAGCATCGGGCAGGACAGGAGGGTTTTAATTGTGTTAAACCTATGTATTGTGGATCAACAGCAGACAGTTTAATTGTATTGATTATTGTCCTGAGTTAGGGTACACCTATCTGAATCAGAAAAAGAATGATAAGGCAGTGACAGGGGTCATTGCCTTTTTTGTTTTTGTGGACTACCTTATGTCCAAAAGCAGAAATGTTTGTGAGGCAACGTTTTCCGTTGAACTACCTGATTGTTGGAATGGGGATGCTGTTGATGGGCATTTTGATATACATTGCCGGAAGGGGGGCGTCTTCTCCCGTTTACCAAATGATTCCGGGCGTTCATATTTTAGAAAACACATGGGTTGACAGTGGTATAAAAGGTTTGTTGAAAGACAATGCCCTATTGTTGTATTCTTTGCCCGATGGTTTATGGATGTTTGCTGTGATGAGCATCCAATTATGGATATGGGAAAGGCAAATAAACACACATTCGGTTTTGTGGATGACAATCGTGTATATTATATGTTTAACAAACGAAGGCTTACAAAGCGTTGGCCTCAGCCCGGGCACTTATGACAACAACGATATTTTTTTTATGATGGTGGGAGGCATACTTCCCATTTTGATTGAATTCACCCTACAAAAAACATTAAGATGGAAAGAATCAAAAAACCAATCTTAGCCCTGCTGTCTGCGGGGGTATTTTGGATTTTGGCAATTGCCAGTTCACCGCCAGTCGGACAGTCGGTAGATTGCGACCAACTACCGGCACCGGAGACCAAAACGTATACATTAAATTTTATTGTACACGAACTTGAAAAGGATCCGCCGGTGAAGGGAGTTACCGTAAATATCGAACAAAAGAATGTGGCATCAGTCAAAGTATCTGATACCGATTGTAAGGTTCAGGTTGTGAGTAGTTCGAAGCAACAAATGACAACCGGTGAGAGTGGAACCATAGTATTTACGGTTACTGAAACCAAAAAAACATTTTATGACCACGTACTGGTTTTTCTGAGCTTTTCTAAACCGGGATACAATGACGCCACCTGGAGTTATTCCACCCATACGGTAGAAGGATTAAGCTATTCAAAAGACATATTGTTAACGCCCAAAGAAATATACCCATGAAAACCATTCAAAAAACAAGTTTGTTTGTGGCTATGATTCTTACTTTGCCGTTGAGGAGTCAACAATTTGAATTCAAAGCAACGAATCCGTTTGGGCTGGAGCTAACCCGACCGGATACCAGCCAGCCGGCAGTGCGCTTTGTGTTTTATGATATTGACAACGATGGCGATAAAGATGCCATTATAACAGGCATAGACTCTGTTGATCAGGATACTCAGCCGTTTACATTTAAAAATATCACTTATTTTGTATCCTTGCAGGAAAACATTGGCAGCAGGTGGTCACCCGTTTTTAAAAGCAGAGAGGCGGCCTACCCCGATTTATTGCAGATGACCGGCTTTGTTTACCCAGCTGCCGGAGACCTGAATGGCGACCACAAGCCCGACTTTTTGGTTTGTTGTGATGCCGACGAATACCTCAACTTAAGTGTACGCTATTTTGAAAGCAAGCCCGACGGGGGATATAAGAGTTATAGTGCTGATCAATTAAAACTCAATGGTTTTTCTGCGGGCAGTTTTTTTATTCCCGAAATAGCAGACATGGATAAAGATGGCGACAACGATCTGTTGATGAGTGGTTTTGTGAGGTATTATGGAGAAGAAGGAGAAGAAACCGATGTTGCTACCATGTTGTACGCTAAAAACACAGGAAGCGCAACGGCTCCTCATTTTCAAGGCTGGTATCAAAACACAAACGGTATTGCCAGTTACCTGTTTAAATCAGCCTTCTTATTGACAGGCGATTTAGACCTTGATGATGATATCGATTTGTTTTCTATCTGGCAGGAAGCCGCCAATGATGACATCTTTTATTTGGGAGGAATATTCAATGACCCGTTGATCAACGGAAAAGCCAATTTCGTTAGTGCACTTTCATTTATTGGGCTTCCATCACAAGTCAGCGATGTTGCTTCGATACCGGCACTGGTAGATATGGACGGAGATCGGGACATTGACATCATGATGTTGGAAAACATGCTTACAGATACTATGCGACTGGCCTACTATGAAAACACCAGCTGTACCGGGCAGATTGATAATAAGGTCACTAAAACCGGTCAAATGTTAAAAGCAAGAGCCATTGGCGTGGAATATCAGTGGATTAATTGCACCACAGGACTGCCCATAGAAGGTGCCACACAACAGGTTTTTGTACCTACAACCAGCGGCAGGTATGCAGTGCGACTCAGGGATAATAAAGGGTGTGAAAATCTGTCTGTTTGTGAAGACGTGGTCATTACTGGCACAGATGAAACACTGGAACAAAATCTGGAGTTGGGGCCAGTACCGGCGAAAGGAAGTGTCTGGATAAAAAACAAGGAAGGAGAAAGTATCGATCAAATCACGCTATATGCTTCCGATGGAAAAAAACTTGTTGAAAAGGCCTCCTGTGGCGTAACAACTACGATTGACTTGACAACAATAGCCGCAGGAATGTATTATGTGGAGATTATCGTTAAAGGACGGAGGGCAGTGAAAAGAATAATGGTAGCACCCTAAGTGTTGAAGTTAAGAAGGCTGGATAGCACACCTGTAAGCCAGCCTTCTTTTTTATTAAAAGGAGACGTCGGAGATGTCGATCAAGCCATCAGTAACACTACAGCCGTCACCACTGTCTCTTTTCTTGTACCGTATATTTACATCATAGGGAAAGTCCTTTTTTATTTCCGGAGACAGGGATTCGGGATAGACAAAGGCCTGGTACGTTTTGCCATCAACCTTCACCACGAGGCCTCCGCAGCAGGCGCATTTTCGCATATCAAATTCGATCACACGCGCATTGTGCCAGCACTCCTTGCTGCAGGAAGAAAAACCTAAAAGAAAAACAGTCAACAGGCCAAAAAGAAAAAAGCGTTTCATAGATATCTTTTTACCAAAAACGAATAAAGTCAATAAAAGGAGGGGCTATCACCTCTCTTTTTATACAGATAAAACCGTTGGCCTGCGCTGTATTGCTGAATATTGTATCTTTGTGCCACTTTTAAAGGATCGCAGCAAAACACACAGCAATGAATTTTGAAATCGAAGGAACACTGCACAAGGTTTATGAAATAGAGTCAAAAACCGCCTCTTTTCAGACAAGGGAGTTTGTTATTACAACGGAGGGCACCTATCCGCAATTTGTAAAATTTCAGGCCGTTCAAGATCGAACCGGCATTGTAGATGGCTTGAAAGAAGGAGATAAGATCAAAGTATATTTTGATCTAAGGGGTCGGGAATGGCAGGGCAAATTCTTTACCAACCTCAATGCATGGAAAGTAGAAAAGATGGCCAAAACAGAGGTTGCAGCACCGGCAGAAAACGGAAACTTCCCTCCGTCTAACTTTGAGCCGTTCAACGACAATGAAAACAACACCTTTAATGAATACGGTGACCTGCCGTTTTAAAACAAAATTATATTCTGTTTTTTACAAAAAACCAAGCGAAAAACAAATTTACATTTGTAATTAAGCAAATCGGCGACCACAAATTTTTTAGATAAGGCCGAAAAAATATAATTTTGTGTCAAAATAAGGCACAATAGTTGCTTTCAACAATACATAAATCAAACGTATCCCATGGATTTTAAGAACCTCATATCGCACTGTAAAGAGTATGGTTTTATATACCCCTCGAGTGAAATCTATGACGGCCTGAGTGCCGTGTACGATTACGGACCGTATGGCGTTGAGCTCAAAAACAACATTAAACAGTATTGGTGGAAGTCCATGGTGCAAATGCATGAAAACATAGTGGGTCTTGATGCCGCTATCTTTATGCATCCCAAGACGTGGAAGGCATCCGGACACGTTGATGCTTTTAACGATCCGTTGGTAGATAACAAAGACTCCAAAAAGAGATACAGGGCAGACCAGCTCATCGAAGGTTATGCAGAAAAGATAGAGGCCAAGATCCAGAAGGATGTAGACAAAGCGCACGAGAAATTTGGGGACAGTTTTGATGAGGCTATGTACCGTGCTACCAACCCAAGGGTTTTGGAAAGACAACAGGAAATAGATACCGTACTCAAAAGGATGAACGATGCGTTGAGGGATGGCAACATGGAGGAGCTCGGCAACATCATCAACGAATGTGGCATCACTTGCGAGGTGAGCGGGTCCAAAAACTGGACAGAAGTGCGTCAGTTTAACCTGATGTTCAACACCCAGCTGGGGAATATCGCCGGAGAAGAAAGTAAGCTGTACCTCAGACCGGAAACGGCGCAGGGCATCTTTGTTAACTTCCTCAATGTACAAAAATCAACCCGACAGAAGATACCGTTTGGCATTGCACAAATAGGCAAGGCATTCAGGAATGAGATTGTAGCCAGGCAGTTTATCTTCCGCATGCGGGAGTTTGAGCAAATGGAAATGCAGTTTTTCCTGAGACCGGGAGAAGAAATGCAGTGGTACGAATATTGGAAGGCAACGAGAATGAAGTGGCACCTGAACCTGGGCACCCCTCAATCGAAGTTGAAATTTCACGATCACGACAACCTGGCGCACTATGCCAATGCAGCCGTTGACATTCAGTTTGAGTTTCCATTTGGATTCAGGGAGCTGGAGGGCATCCACAGCCGCACAGACTTTGACCTTACGGAACACCAAAAACTATCCGGTAAGAAGTTGCAATATTTTGATCCCGAGCTCAACGAAAACTATGTGCCCTACGTAGTAGAAACCTCGATTGGATGTGATCGTATGTTTTTGGCCATGATCAGTCAGGCATTTACAGAAGAAAAGGTGCCGGATGCCGATGGCAACGAGTCGACCAGAGAAGTATTAAAACTTCATCCTGCCCTTGCACCGGTAAAAGTGGCCGTGCTGCCATTGTTGAAAAACAAAGAAGAGCTGACCCAAGCAGCGGGCGATGTGTTCAATACTCTCAAGAAGCATTTCAATTGTCAGTACGACGAAAAGGACGCCATAGGCAGAAGGTACAGAAGGCAGGATGCCATTGGTACGCCGTACTGTGTGACGATAGATTTTGATACCCTTGAAAACAATACGGTAACCATCAGAGACAGAGACACCCTCGAACAGGAAAGGGTAAGGATAGAAGACCTTGCGGCCAAGATAGGTCCGAAGGTTGATATAGCCAGCATATTATGATAAAAAAGACCTCCTTAACCGGGGGTCTTTTATTTTACTCTTTTCAGTAAAAACTTGAGCGTTCTTCCGTCGTTACTGGTAGGATCCATAAAGGAATCTATGTATTCGTAGCCCTGACTTGCCAAAAGATTGAGGACTTCGAGCATGCTGTTGAATACCACTTCCTTACCGCTTGCATCGGCAATCCGGGTTTCTTTGTTGGCAAAGATCTTATTGAGTTGGCCGTATTCCAGTTCAACGCTGATTTTGTCGCTAAACAATCTGGGTGTTGCGTGGATGGTAATGTAAGGAACGCCAAGGGAATCAATGGGTTGTTTATTGACATAATACCTGAGGCTGTCCTGGGAAAAGGCAGAAACAGCAAAACAGAGGACCCCAAAAAACGTGGTTAAAATGGTGCGATTCATAATTTTTAGAACGCATATAACCATAAAAAGGTCAACCAATACTCAAAAAAACTTATCTTTGCGCTCGCTAAAAAGCAGGTCCTATAGCTCAGCCGGTTAGAGCACCTGACTCATAATCAGGTGGTCCTAGGTTCAAGTCCTAGTGGGACCACGAAA
>CALJKQ010000143.1 GCA_937973565.1 uncultured Saprospiraceae bacterium
ATGGCAGGTGCAGTAGGAGCTTTAACCATAATTAAAAATCCAATCAGTGCTGCAAAAGCCGTAATGCAAAATTCTGAACACGTGATGCTCGTTGGAAAGGGGGCTGAAGACTTTTGCAGAGAACAAGGACTTGAATTGGTTGATCCTTCCTATTTTTATACTGAAAAAAGATGGCGATCCCTCCAGCAAACTATTGAAGAAGAAAGAGGTGCTATTCTTTCTGAAACGGATTTGTTGGAAAAGAAAAAAGGTACCGTCGGTTGTGTTGCTTTCGATAAATATGGAAACATTGCAGCGGGTACTTCAACTGGCGGAATGACCAATAAAAAGTATGGTCGCATCGGAGATTCTCCAATTATCGGAGCAGGAACGTATGCTGACAACAATACCTGCGGCGTTTCCTGTACCGGTCATGGTGAGCATTTCATCCGAAATACAATAGCCCGTGATGTTTCGGCTATGATGGAATATGGTAAAAAAAGCTGTAAAGAAGCCGCCCAGTATTTGATACATGATAAGCTAAAAAAACTAGGGGGGGAAGGAGGACTGATAGCCATAGATAAGTCAGGCAACATCATAATGGAGTTCAATTCAGAAGGAATGTATAGAGGATTTTCATTACCCGGTAAGAGGGAAGTATTTATATATAAAGATTAATGGTCCAAATACGCAGGGGACATACCAGCTCAAGAGGCTCTGGAGGTCATATGATACGACTTTTATTGATGGCTGTTTTTCTGATAGCCGGAATTTTTTACGTTAGGCAGTTGTTCAACACTTTCTCCAATGGCCCTGCAACCAAAGCTGTTCCCATCAATTCGGTGGAAGAGTCCCGCAACCCTCAAACCCTGTTAAGTCACAGCAGTAATGGTGAACTGATAAAGCATCAGTTTTACACACTCTCTTATGTAGAAAAATACGAACAAGCTGAATGGGTAAGTTATGAGCTAACGAAAAAATCATTACAAAAACCCAATGTAAAAAGAACCGACTGGTTTGAAGTAGATGCTAAAGTTTCAACAGGATCAGCCAAACACAGCGATTATTCAGGCAGTGGTTATACAAGAGGGCATCTGGTGCCGGCTGGTGACATGGCATTTGACAAGGAAGCTATGGAAGAAACATTCCTGATGTCCAACATGTCTCCCCAACTCAGGGCATTCAACAATGGCATTTGGAGAGAATTAGAAGAGCAGGTCAGAGATTGGGTTTACCAAAATGATAAACTCTGCATAATTTCCGGTCCGGTATTCAAGAAAGACATTAAGAGACTTAAAAGAGGCAACGTAGCAGTCCCGGATGCCTTCTTCAAAGTGATTGCAGATACAGAACTTCCTGATCAAAAAGGAGTAGCATTTTTGATCCCTCACGCTGCATCCGATAAACCCTTGCAGGATTTTATGATAACCATCGACAGTCTTGAATCCATAACCGGGATTAATTTTTTCAATACCCAAAACCAGTCATGGGATGAAAAAATGGAAACCAAATTTAACGAAAGTTCATGGCCTATTTCAACAGCTCGTTATCGGTTGAGGGTTTCCAAATGGAATTTAGAATAAACGGAAAACTTGAGACGAACTATGGAGCCGGATTAGGGTTAGAAGCATGAATCAATTCAACCTTTTCTCTTACTTGATCCGGTAAATCTTTTTGGGCTTCCCTTATATTTTCTTTGAGTTGCTCCAAAGTCCTGGCACCTATAATAACACTCGTAACAAAAGGCATAGATTTTACAAAAGAAAGCGCGATGTGTGCTAAACTGAGGTTGTTTTCCTCTGCTAATTTCAAATATTCTCCAGCAGCCCTCCGTGTTCTTTCTCCATTGTATCTGGATAATCTGCTGAATTGGTTAATTCTGTCTGTAGGCAAATCTTCATGCCTGTGATATTTACCCGTCAATAAACCGAATGCCAATGGAGAATAGGCCAGTAAAGAAATTTTTTCCCTTATGGCCATTTCTGCCAATCCAATTTCAAAGGTTCTGTTCAGTAAATTATAAGGGTTTTGAATGGAAACGGGGCCTTGCCAATTGTTCCTGGCACAAATTTCCCTGCATCGCATGAGTCCCCAGGGTGTTTCATTGGAAAGTCCCCAATACCTGATTTTGCCTTGCTGAACAAACGAGTTTAGTACAAAAATTACATTTTCAAAATTATCCTCCCAGTCCTTATCATGGCTTGTATACCCAAGCGTGCCAAAACAATTGGTTTTTCTTTCCGGCCAGTGAAGCTGGTATAAATCGATGTAATCTGTTTGAAGCCTTTTTAAACTTCCTTCCAATGCAGAATTTAACCTCGCTTCACTAAAACGCAAATCTTCACTGATGTAGGTAAATAGGGTAGAAGGCCCGGTAATTTTGGTAGCTAATACCCAATTTGTTCTTTGACCGGGATTCTTTTTAAACCACTCTCCAATAATTTTTTCTGTTGACCCCTGGGTTTCTTTTCTACCTGGTACTGAATACATTTCAGCAGTATCCATAAAATTGATGCCATTGGCAAGCGCATAATCAATCTGAAGATGCCCTTCTTCCAGGCTCGTTTGCTCTCCAAAAGTCATCGTCCCGAGAGCTAAACGGCTTACTGTTAGCTCTGTATTCCCCAGTTTGGTAAAATCCATGTTTAAAAAATTTGGTAAAAATCCCGGGTGAGTGAAATAAACTCTGCACTGTAATTTTGCAGATCATCTTCCATGATGAAAAGTTCGTTTTTCCTGAGTTGTGATTTCGACTTTTGCAATTGAATCAATAGTCTTTCCACATTTTTACCTTTGTGATGGCGGACTTCAGTCATTCGGGAAACATGTAAATTACTCCTTTCGGCAAGCTCAACAAACCGCAATCCTTCTATGTAAGGAAGAATAAGCGAAAACCTTCCATCAAGAGAGAGCAGGTGGTTTACGGCTTGCAGTAAATCACCATGAGGCAACTTAATAGTATGCCTCACATTGGCCTTGTTTTCATTGGCAGAAAAAGTACCACCTGTGAAAAATGGGGGGTTACTTATGATTAAGTCGAAAGTAATATTGGCTTGCCTGGCAAAATCCTGAATGCTTTGGTTAACGATTGTTACCTGGCTGTGGAACTTTGAGCGATCAACATTGCTTTGTGCTTCTTCACTGGAGATAGGGTCAATTTCTATGCCCGTAATGAAAGCTTCAGGCGTCTTTTGCGCCATCATCAGGGCTATTACACCGGTACCGGTGCCAATATCCAATATTGCCTTACAGCCTTTTGATTCAGTCCAGGCTCCCAACAAAACACCATCCGTATTTACTTTCATGGTACAATGCTCCTGAATTATTTCAAATTGTTTGAACTTGAAAGAATTGTTGCTTTTGGTACCTATGTTCAATTTTTCAGCCATAGTAACTTTCAACTTCGGTTAATTCCAAAATAAATTTAAAGCTAGTCAGCCTTACATCAAATACTATGGTATGTTGGACAATGCTTTGCAGATACGAGCCTTTATTTATTTAACATCGTTAATGTTCCGAAGGTTTAATTGATATCCGGGTGTTGCACCGCTCGTAAACTCAGAAACGATGGCAGTCAGTGTCTTGGGAGTAGCTGGAATACTTGAAGTTGCGAAAGCTGCATCACTGCGTGTGAATAAGTCAATCTGCCCTGTGCCGTCATTCACTTTAAGCGTACCGGCATAAGTGGCTGCTCCTGTAATGGTAGCATTATTGACTGTAACCAGCGTTGACTCAAGATTTTCAAAGTCTGCCAGCAATTGTGACAATGTAACTGTTTTAGGGGTAGGCAGTGTGCCATCACCAACTATTGTCACATTGGTAGCTGGAACATTATTCAGTTGAAGCAATTTGTTGAATTCTGACAACTCCATACCATTGGTGGTGATTTTTACTTCCTTGCCCAGAGGTATGGTATTATCTGTGGTGAGTCTTACAACAATGCCGAAATTGCCATCCTGAATTACAAGATTTTTGGCGGTAATATTTTTACCACCCAAATCGGAAATCACAACGCCCTGAATATAGCCATCAGGGGCTGTAATTTTTGTTCCACTGTATTTGGATTTCAATTCCTGGATACTCATTTTGGTTCCGGTGCCGCCACCTCCTCCGGTGGTACCTCCCGTAACATCTGTTGTATTACGCAGGTTCAATTGTGGCGTAAAATTGCCATTCGTTGTAAATTCTGAAACGATGGCAATTACATTGAACTTTCCTGATGGCACTGTACTATTGGCAAAAGTTGCCGTGCTGGCAGTGCGAAGTATCATACTTGTAGTACCGTCCTGAATATTTACGTTGCCATTATAAACGCTGGCACCGGGAGCTTCAACATCCTTTACAGAAACAAGTGTTGATTCATAAAGAGGATGATTGTCTGCAATTTGCTTTAAGGTAAGTACTTTTGGTGTAGGCATTGTACCTGCACCCACCAAGGTTGCATAGGCAGGAGGGATATTATTGAGTTGTAGTAAGCCATTGAATTCAGATATTTCCTGATCTGTGGTTACCACTTTAATCTCCTGCCCCAACTGGAAGGCATGATCTGCAGTGAACCTGACAACGATGCCATGGTCCCCATCCTGGATGACAAGGTTTCGGGATGTTATGTTTTTGTATTTGGAATCAGAAATGACAACGCCCTGGATATATGCTTTTGGTGCCGTAGTGGTCGTTCCTTTATATACATTTTTGATTTCCTGAATAGACATTTTAGGTTCATCTCCCGCGGTTGCTCCACAGCGGGGTTCATTCATATTCACATCGTTCAAATCACGAATCATCAATTGGTCATCGTTGCCAAAGATGCTGTAAATTGCGGTAATGGTTCCTTTTCCGGAGGGAACGGTTACTCCTGCAAAATCAGAATAGCCGCTGGAACGCAACAGGATTTCGCTGCTGCTGCAGGTAATCAGGGTTCTGTTTAGGGTACTCTGTGTTACTGCATCAGCATAAGTTTCCCCCTGGTTTACAAATTCAATGTCTTTGATCTTTATTAATGTATTCAGCATCGAATCCCTCAGCTGACTGATGGTTACTTCCTTAGGCGTAACAGGAATGCCTGCAGCGCCCGGAATTACAATTTCTTTGAAAATGGTAGAAGGTATGGAAGACATCCGAGGTCTGTTGTTGTCTATGTACGTGCCATAACCCAACTGAGGCAGACCATTGTAATCACCAATCCAAAGATCCTTTAAATGAATAAAGACTCTTCTTCCAACCGGAAGGTAGTTGTAAAGTTCAACCTCATCAATGAGTACCGCAATCCCTCTTTTGGAATTTTCATCTTCAACGATGATGGTTTTATAAAAGTTGCCGCTGGCATCATCTGCTACAACAACTGCTTTTACATATTTATCCATTTCCAGTTTGACATAGGAGCCGGCCACCGCTTTAGCCAAAACTTCCTTTAATGTTACAATTTGCTCTGCTTTGATATCCGGATCCACAGCATCTGAAGGTGGTTCATCAAATTCTCCGTCTACGCATGATTGGAAGCTGATCAGGGATGCAAGGATCAACAATAAAATTAATCTGAATTTCATGTATTGTATTTGTTTCTTTAGAATCTTAAATAAAGGTTGAGAGAGTAATTTCGGCCAAAACCATACCAGTATTTAGCAGGAAATTTATCGACATCTTTGGTCACAAAATCAAATCTGTTTTGCTCAAATCCACTGGTAATAAAATCCTGGTTGTCTAATGCGTTGCCTACACTTAATGTGCCGCCTACAATGTATTTGCCGGCAAATCGGTAAGAATAACCCATTAAAAAATCTACGGTATACTGAGCAGGTAATTTCTCCTGCCCAATGATTTTATAAAACAATTCAGGATTTTCATTTTTATCAACAAGGTCTACTGCCGGAGCAGTTCTTCGGTCAAAATTGATGTCCACATAATTATCTGCGTAATAATTCACATTGGCACTGACAAACCAGAAGTTGGGAGAGTTGTAGTTAAACCCAAAGGTAGCAGCCGTTTGCGGCATTCCTGGAACGCGATAATTTTTAAGGTAAATAACTTTGTTTTCATCAACCACTTTGCTGCTGTTGTCCTGGGTAATGGTAGCAACCGGACGATTGGTATAAACATAAGCACCCTTGGCAAATGCAGCTTCAAGGGATAGGGTAGTTGATAATTTAGCATTTAAACCCAACTCAATGCCACTATGTCTCTTACTGATATTGGAGGTAACATAGTTGACAAATGTCCTCAATTCATCGTGGTAAAATGAAATGTTTTCAATTTGATCATCAAAATCAGACATATATCCGGTAAAACGACCTGTGATGCCGGAAAAACGGAAAATATAGCCTGCTTCTGCTGCTGTTATTTTTTCTGTTGTGAGGTTGCTTACTACCTCATCTCTTATTCTTGGAGACAAGTAGGCGAATCTTGAAAACGGTGCTCTTGTGCGATATGAAACCACACCATACAAATAATTCCTCCCATTTATTTTGTAAGTTTCACCTAATTTCAAACCATAAGTAAGAAAGTTATTTACATCTGACTTACCAAATGAATTATCCGGAAACCTGCCGTTTTTCATGTAACCTTCCCTGTAAAATGAAACGTAATCCGTTTTTGCTGATATAAACACATCATGCTTGGGCGCAGTGTAAGCCAGCTGAGACCAGGCTCCATAACTTGAAGTATTGAGATCATAATCAAAACCAAAAACATCACCTTCCTTAACAAGTCTATTGGGCTTGTTTAAATCATTTTGCAGAGCAGTTAAGTTTCCTGGGAAATCCCTCAAGGCAAAATCATCAAAATCAAGATAAAAATCTCCACCCATAAGGTCATCTACAACTTTGAAATTATGATTTTTTTCCAATAAAATTTGTACGCCGGATGTCAATGCCAAACGATCAGAAAGTTGCGAATTAAGAATGCTGTTCAATGCAGTTTTGTTGACATCAAATCTTTGCTCTTCTACTATATATGCCGAAGACCGTCCGGTAATGTTGTTTCCTGCAATTCCATTCACATCATAGACAGTTGCATACCTTAGTTTGTTGGCCTGATACATGCCATCCCAATCAAGCTGCCTGTTTGCCTCATTGGATGTCAGAAAAGCTGTGACAGCTTCCTTTGCCTGATCGGTTTCCTGGTAAGAAGGCAGCTTACGGTAATAATCTGGTCTCGGATCCGCTGCCAGATACCAATCCAGTCTGGTATTGCCATATTTACCAAATTGATAACCCAGTACAGTCATTAACCTCGTATTTTTTGAGATTACCCAATCGTGTCTTAAAGAAATGATGGGTTGATGAATTCTGTCTTCTCTGCTGTTTCTGACCTGGCCATTTTGATATCCCCAATTGGGATTGTAAAAATTATCTCCGGCTAATTGAAACATTTCACTTACGACGGCAGAAGTTTTACCCCTCCTCAATGGAGCACCAATACCCATAAGGCTTATGGAATGTTTATCATTGATTTTTCTGTCTACAGCAAAATAATAGCCGTAGGAATCAAAGTGCGTCCCCTTGATGTAACCTGACTGAGCCCATCGTTTGGATACTGAAAAACTGTAAGCCCATCCATTCTTTTGCATGCCGGATGAACGGGTAAGCATGATTCTGTGGTTAAAACTTCTGTTGCTGTTGGTGTACACCATTCGGGTTTGAACCCTCTGCACGGAAGCTCTCATATCAATGAAAGTGGCACCTCTCAAGCCACCAAAAGAAAAATCGTTATTCCTCAATGTAAGTACGTTGGTTTGAGCTCTGGTTACATCATTGAGCCCTCCCCAACTATTCCAGAATACACGACCATCGTCCAGGTCATTGGCCGGCATTCCATTAAAAAACATCTCCGTATCTTCATTATTATAACCCCTTGGTCTGAATCTGCCATTGCTGAGATTAAAGGTAGCTGCCTCGTCAAACGGATCTCTGCCAGAGGTCAAAACACTGGAAACCGTGTTGTTATCGTCGTTGTCGATGGATTGCAAATCATCTATGGTTACTACAGCAATATCTGCTGCGGCACTTGCGGGAGAATTATCACTGGCCTGAATGTCACCTAAGTTTATCTCATCCGATCCAAGTTCGAATGATACCTGCTGAAACTTGATGGTATTTTCCAGCGATATAAGCTCATGTTTTCCCTTAGGCAAGCCGAAAAACCGAAACACGCCACTGGCGTTGGTTGAGACCTGATAATTGGTGCCGGATATCCCCACAACTACACCCGGTAACGGGCTGCCGTCAAGACCAAGCACCCTTCCTTTAACCACCTGTGCAAAAACATCCGTGAGAATAAAGAAACTGAATATGATAACCAAAGTGGCCGTTAACCGTCTTATCATTAGGTTGATTTAAATTAGCCTGTAAAAGTACAACTATCTGACTATAATTGAATGAGATGTACATTAAAAAATTACTAAACAATTGGTAATTAATGCTTTTAATTGATGCTTTTATTATTTTCGCAAAAAAATTAACATTGAGAGTCAGCTCCTTACTTCTTTTTTGCCTGATTGCTATTTTAAACAGTAGTGCACAACCCTCTTACAAGATGGTGGCAGTTGGTTTTTATAACCTGGAAAACCTGTTTGATACAGAAAATGACACGCTGATAAACGATGAAGATTTTCTTCCTACCGGAAAAAATTCCTGGACAGAAGATAAATATGCTGAAAAGCAAGCCAATATGGCCTATGCCATTAGTCAAATAGCCAAAGAACATACAGCTGCCGGACTTTCGGTTTTTGGCGTTGCTGAAATTGAAAACAAACGTGTCCTTGAGGACCTGTCCAGGCAACCCGCATTGGCTGACCGCAATTACCAGATTGTACATTTTGATTCACCCGACAGAAGGGGAGTGGATGTCGCTTTGATGTACAACCCTGCACATTTTAAGCCATTAAAATCACGAGCCATTCCCTTGCTGGTGTATGACAATGGTGAAAGAGAATATACAAGAGATATCCTGTTCTGTACCGGCTTGCTCGACGGTGATACGTTTAGCTTTTTAGTAAATCACTGGCCATCGCGAAGAGGTGGAGAAGAAGCCTCCGCTTATAAAAGAAACAAAGGTGCAGCAGTGTGTCGCCAAATTGTAGATTCCCTCTACAGGATTAATCCTGAGCATAAAGTGATCATTATGGGAGACCTCAACGACGACCCCACCTCAGAAAGTATTAAGGTCCATTTAAGGGCAAAATACAAAGCCAGCGAAGTAGAGAAAGGCGATGTGTTCAATCCCATGTGGGACTATTACAACAGAGGCTTGGGCTCTAATGCATTCAGAGATTCCTGGAGCTTATTTGATCAACTTATCTTCAATTCGGCTTTGATGGATAAAAACGCAAAAGGGTACAGATACCACAAAGCCTTTGTTTTTAATAAACAATTCCTCATCCAGAATTTTGGACAATACAAGGGATATCCTTTTAGAACCTTCAGCGGTGAAACTTATCAGGGAGGTTATAGCGACCATTTTCCGGTCTATGCATTATTGGTGAAACCCAGTAATTAAGTTAAGCCCTTCTTCCATAAAAGATTATTTTCCCTTCATTTAGGGCAAAAAAAAATGGCCTCCCCCCAGAGGCCATTTTCGAATTATAATCCCATGAACATATCCAAAAAATCTTGTCATGTTTCCATCTTGCTCAAGGATGGAGATATATGTTAACGCAAAACTCAATATCATTTGAAAAAAACACTGCTGTTGGTAAGTTGGGATTTGGTTTTTCCACCCAACAGCAATGCTTATAATCCCATGAACATATTTGAAAATTTTCCCCGAATTCTTTAACCAGGACTTTTATATAATTTTCATGATACAATATTCAGGCATTTTTCAAGGCTAGTCAAATTCATTTTTTAGGCTTTGTAATATATGAAATATCGTAATATGTAAATTGTTGAAAAAAATTATATTTTACTGATATACAACGCTATAGAAAAAAATAAATTGAAAGTAACCCCTAAATATTTAGGCTGTAATATTGGGTATAACTTGTGTATAGTGAATTTTATTTCTGAATTGTCTACAGAAACCGATCTGATTTTCTTTGAAATTTTAACAAAATATTAGGATTTGGATAAGAATCAGCAAAGTTTTATCAAAGAAGAAGCTACAATTCCGGCTGTTTCTGCCCGAAGTATTGTATTACCCATTGATATTTCTCTATATCCTTCGGCCACGGCATGAGTTATTTCCTCAGAGGTAAAGTCACCTTCCGGTCCAATGATCACTATTTTACTTCCAGGTAAGGGAAGCTGGCTGCTAAGTGATGGGGCAGGTGTGTGGCATATGGCTATAAATTTGTGATCAAAGTGAGGTACTCCCTGCGTGAGCTGTTTAAGAGAAGCATACATCTGAATTTCGGGCAAATGACCGTGCCGTGCCTGTTTCATAGCGGAAACGGCAGTTTTTTGTATTTTGTCGAGATTGAGTTTAGATCTTTCTGAACGATGACTATGGTAAAAGTATATGTGTGAAATGCCCAATTCGACAGCTTTCTCTACGAACCACTCCATTCGGTCCATCGACTTTGTCAATCCGAAAGCTATGCCGGTATTATCCCCCAAATCAGGTAGCTGACTATTACTTATCACATTGAACAAAGCCCCCGATTTGCTGATAGATTCAAGCTTTACCAGGTACAGAGCACCCTTTCCATCCGTCACATGGACTGTATCTCCGGCCTTATGCCTCAGAACGTGTATACAATGATGCATTTCATCTGCATCCAGCATACCACGGTCATTTTCAATATTATGAGCGTAAAAAACGAACAAAACGAAAACTTTCGGAATTAATAATTTATTTACTTTTGCACACCATTTAAGATCATGAATCGTTCATTGATCTGGTGGTACAAAGATATTAAGAATATATTACATGAGTTTTACACAAATACTAAGCATCGCGGGCCAACTGATTTTAAGCCTATCTATTTTGGTTGTGCTCCACGAGTGTGGACACTTTTTCCCGGCTAAATGGTTCAAAACCAGGGTAGAAAAGTTTTATTTATTTTTTGACCCCTGGTTTAGTTTATTTAAAATCAAAAGAGGGGATACGGAATACGGCATCGGATGGATTCCCTTCGGCGGCTATGTGAAAATTGCCGGAATGGTGGATGAGAGCATGGATATCGAACAATTGAAGCAACCGGCCCAGCCATGGGAATTTCGTTCAAAGCCTGCCTGGCAACGCCTCATTATCATGGTAGGAGGGGTTGTGGTGAACTTCGTTCTCGGCTTTTTCATCTTTGCCATGATTCTTTTCACCTGGGGCAGATCCTACTACAAAAATGCCGATGTAAAATACGGTATCGCGGTTGATTCCCTTGGCACAAACCTGGGCTTGCGCGATGGGGACAAAATCATCTCTGTAGGCAATGTCGCGATGGAAAAGTTTTCTCCCGGCTTCGCAACCAAACAAATTGTGCTTGAAAATGCCAAACAAATTAAAATTGAAAGAGCGGGGCAAATAATCGATCTGCCTGTATCAGAAGACCTTTCAACGAAATTGTCATCCAAAGAATATAAAAACAGAGAAATCTACAACATCAGATATCCTCAACGCATTGATAGTGTCACCTCTAAGTCCATTGGCGAGAAGGCAGGCCTGAAAAAAGGAGATGTGGTAATTGCCATCAACGACAATCCCAACGTTTCATTTGCCCACGAATTTGCTCAGGAAATCAGAAGACACAAAAACGAACAAGTTTCATTAAAAGTGCTGCGTAGCCAGGATACGCTGGTTCTTTCAGCCAAACTGGATTCAACCTCAACATTGGGAGTTGGTTTGGCCAATCCGGATCAATTTCTGAATGTTTCCAAAGAGAAGTTTGGTTTCGTAGAATCACTTCCTGCAGGTGTAAAAGAAGGTACTACCTTTTTAAGTGATCAGATCAGTGCTTTTGGACAGATGTTCCGAGGCAAGATAAATGTGAAAGATAACCTGGGTAGTATCTTTTCAGTAGCTACCTTGTTTGACCCTTCATGGACCTGGGAAAAATTTTGGAGAATTACAGCTATGCTAAGTATCATTCTTGCGTTTTTCAATATCTTACCTATTCCTGCCCTCGATGGAGGCTATGTTTTGTTTTTACTCATTGAATCTATCACAGGGAAGAAATTCAGCGATAAATTCATGGAAATTGTCACTACAGCAGGTTTTTTAATCCTCATTACTTTGATGATATTAGCCATAGGTCTGGATATCAACAGGTTTTTCAGACATTAAAATAGGATGGATTATTTCGAGCACTTTGGTATTCCAAGATCTTTTTTGCCCAATTTGGCGCACGTACGTCAACAATATTTAGCGATCAGCAGAAATAACCATCCCGATCTGGATTTAGCAACCAGTGATGAAGAAAAGGAACGAATTACTGCATTTAATAATGCTGCCTACTCTACATTAACCCAGGAAGATAAGTTATTTCATTACCTGCTTGATTTGCACGGGTTAAAACTGAGTGACTTGCCTCTTTCTTCAGATTTTCTGATGGAGATGATGGAATTAAATGAAGAAATTGAAGAATTGGTTTCTAACGGTAATGAGACAAACAAAGCAGCCATGCAAGACAGGCTACTTTCAATAAAAATTGATTTAAGAGCCCAATTACAAGATGCTCTTTCGGAATATGATCTTGGTAATATCACAACCAGCACCCTTGAAGTCGCTAACTATTGTCTGAAAATCAATTATTTAAACAGATTGCTATCAAACCTGAAGGGGCAGATAGAATTGTGATCCGCATAAATTCTTAAGCATCTTGTCAATTTTACACTAAGTATGCTTATAATTGCAATGTTAAAGCCTGTAAATGATCAAAGCGTGTATATTTGACTTAGATGGTGTGCTCGTAGACACAGCAAAATACCACTACCTGGCCTGGAAAAAACTAGCTGAAGAAAGATTGGGTGTATCCTTTAATCATGAGGATAATGAAAACCTAAAAGGAGTATCCAGAATGCAATCTCTGGAGTACATTCTGGATAAAGGGGGAATCCATATGGATGCCACCGAAAAATTGGCGCTAGCGCAATTAAAAAACGATTGGTATGTGGAATTGATAGAAAATATCGATCATTCCGAAATACTACCCGGATCAGAAGAATTGCTCAGAGATCTTCAATCCAATAACATTAAAATCGCTTTGGGAAGCGCAAGCAAAAATGCCAAAGCTATTTTGCATGGCATTGGTTTAATGTCCTACTTTGACGCTATTTCAGATGGAAACAGTACGGATAAGTCAAAGCCAGATCCTGAAGTTTTCCTGATTGCAGCCAGAGAACTTGACCTTCAACCGATAGAGTGTATAGTTTTTGAGGATTCCATCAAAGGCATTGAAGCAGCTGTGAAAGGAGGATTCCATTCTGTAGGCATCGGTGAACCTCAGATTTTGGATCAATGTGATTATGTAGTAAAAGACTTATCCCAAATAAACTGGCAGATTTTGACAGAATGGTTTAACACAACGAAAAACTGATTTAATCAATGAAAAACTACATTGTTGCTGATGAGTGGAGAATCATCGAAGATGCTTTTCATCCCGAATACAATGAGATAACAGAAAGTCTTTTGTCGATTGGCAATGGCCATATGGGACAAAGAGCCAACTTTGAAGAAGGATATTCAGGTAAGACACTTCAGGGAAGTTATGTAGGTGGAGTCTACTATCCTGACAAGACAAGAGTAGGATGGTGGAAAAACGGATATCCTGAATATTTTGCCAAAGTACTGAATTCTGTAAACTGGATTGGGCTTGATATCTGGATTAATGAAGAAAAACTGGATCTTGCCAGGGTAGCTTCCGTTGATCAATTCTATAGGGAATTGGATATGATGAATGGTATCTTGCGCAGGACCTTCGAATGTACTTTAAACAATGGCATCAGGATAAAGGTGTCAGCCAAAAGATTTGTAAGTATGTCGCAAGAGGAGTTAGGTCTTGTGTCTTATTCCATTACACCCTTAAACCAGGATGTACAGATTAGATGGGTCTCGTATCTGGATGCTGATATCGTAAATAAGGATTCTAATTACGATGAAAAGTTTTGGGATGAAGTAAGTCAGCAGTCATGTCAAAGCGATATGAATGTAGTTGCGGTTACGAAGAAAACAGGTTTTTGGGTGTCTGCGGTTGCGCATACCCGGTATGATTTGGACGGCCATGTAGTTACAGAAGCTACAGATATGACCATTAAAAGCAAATATGCTGCACAGAATTTCCATGCCCATGTAAGTAAGGGTAAAACATTAACCATTGAAAAGTATGTGGTTGTTACCTCTTCTTTAAACCACGGAAAAGATCAATTGGTCAAAAACGGCTATCGGCTATTGAATGAAGCAGTATTCAAAGGTTGGGAAAGTTTGGAAGACCTCCATGCCAGACAATGGCATCATCTCTGGGAAGATTGTGATATCGTCATTGAAGGTGATCTCAAAGCACAACAGGGAATACGCTTCAATATATTCCAGTTGTACGCAACATACAACGGCAAAGACCCTAGACTAAACATCGGCCCTAAAGGTTTTACAGGAGAAAAGTATGGAGGCAGTACTTATTGGGATACCGAGGCATACTGCCTGCCATTTTATATGGCCACTTCCGAAAAGGAAGTGGGGAGAAATCTGCTGGTTTATCGTTACAACCAACTGGACAAAGCCATAGAAAATGCTGCCAAACTTGGATTTTCGAAAGGTGCGGCTTTGTATCCCATGGTAACCATGAATGGTGAAGAGTGTCACAATGAGTGGGAAATTACGTTCGAAGAAATCCACAGAAATGGGGCGATAGCATATGCTATTTACGATTATGAAAGATATACCGGTGATGTTGATTATTGCAGAGACTTTGGCATCAGGGTACTGATAGGCATTACCAGATTTTGGGCTCAAAGATTCAATTTTTCGGAAGATAAAAAGCAATATGTAATGCTGGGTGTAACCGGACCCAATGAATACGAAAACAATGTCAACAACAATTGGTATACGAGCTACATTGCCAAATGGTGTCTGACCTATACGGCTGAAAAAATTGCATGGCTACAAAGCCAACATCCAACAATTTGGGCTGAACATAAAAATATGCTGCAATTTGGTGATGCCGAACTGAATCAATGGAATGAAATTTCCGGTAACATTTATCTTCCCTATTATCCATCCCTGGGTATCTTCTTGCAGCAGGATGGTTATATGGATAAAGAGCAGATCCTTGTTGCGGACCTGCAAGCATCAGAAAGACCCCTTAATCAAAAGTGGTCGTGGGATCGTATACTCAGGTCTTGTTTTATCAAACAAGCTGATGTCCTGCAGGGCTTATATTTTTTTGAAGAAGATTTCGATCTGGAAACCCACAAAAGAAATTTCCACTTCTATGAGCCACGCACTGTTCACGAATCTTCACTATCTCCCTGTGTTCACTCAATCCTTGCTGCCAAAATTGGTGATAAGGACAAATCATATGAAATGTACCTAAGAACATCCAGACTGGATTTGGATGATTACAACAACGATACAGAGGACGGACTCCACATTACAAGTATGGCAGGAACCTGGTTGTCAGTAGTCAAAGGGTTTGGAGGTATGCGAGTATATGATCACAAATTGAGTTTCAATCCATTTTTACCGGTGCAGTTTGAGGCCATTGGTTTCAAAGTAAAATTCAGAGATGTTGTTATCCAATGCAGCATCGCTCAGACAGGAATTAAGGTGTCCAATCATGCTAACCTGGATGTTGCCATCATGGTTTATCAAAATGAATACCTTATCCCTGCAAAAGGTACTGTGGATATTGCATATAAAGCATGATATCTTCTGATTGGATCCTGGCATTGGTAGCTTTTGCGGCTTCGATGCTTACCTTTTTCTCAGGTTTTGGTCTGGGCACGCTGCTTCTTGCATTTATGCTTATCTATTTTCCACCGGAAATAGCGGTTGGTATTACCGCCATCGTTCATTTGGTCAACAATGTATTTAAGTGGTTTTTAACACGAAAAAACATTGATGCCGGTCTGGTATGGGCGTTTGGTCTTCCGGCTATTGTTGGAGCGTTACTAGGTGCCTTTGTCCTTCAGTACCTGAACAACATTCAACCATTGTTTCAATATGAATTGTATAACAAAGCACACAGCATAACTTTAATTAAAGTGGTTGTGGGTGTTGTTATGATTCTATTCATACTTTGGGAATGGTTGCCCGGTGTTAATCGTTTGCAATTTAGGAGTAGCTTCATGCGGATCGGGGGTTTTATTACTGGTTTTTTCGGTGGACTTTCAGGACACCAGGGAGCGCTGAGATCAGCCTTTCTGGCCAAAGGTGAATTGGATAAAGAAACCTTTATTTCAACAGGAGTGGCAATAGCCTGTCTCATTGATATCAGCAGGATACAATATTATGCCAGACATTTTAACTCGCTTCATGTCGCAAATCATAAAGCGGTCATTCTCTTCTGCATAGTTGCTGCAATTTCGGGATCAGTTGCAGGAAACCTTTGGCTTAAAAAAGTAACTGAAACATTTATACAAACGACGGTCGCCATTATGGTTTTGATTATGGCACTGCTACTAATTACAGGAATATTATAACCCATAAAAGATGAGAATTCAGATTTTAATAGCCATTATCCTTTTCGGATTTATTTCATGTCAAAATGAGAAAAACAATCAAATGAAAGAAAGAAGCAAGAATTTCCAAATGCCTGAATGGGCAAAGAATGCTGTCATATATGAAGTCAACATCAGACAATACACACCTGAGGGAACCATCAATGCATTTTCCGATCATATACCCAGATTGAAAGCTATGGGTGTGGATATTTTATGGTTGATGCCCGTTTTCCCCATCAGTGAAACCAAAAGAAAAGGCAGCCTTGGCAGTTATTATGCCGTTTCCGATTTCAGACAAATAAACCCTGAATTTGGGACATTGGAGGACTTAAAAAATCTGATTGATAAAATTCATGCTTATAAAATGAAAGTTATCCTGGACTGGGTACCCAACCACACAGGCTGGGATCATACCTGGATAAAAACCCATCCTGACTACTACACAAAAGGTCCCGACGGCCAAATAACTGATCCGCTGGATCCCAATACCGGACAACCTTATGGATGGAGCGACGTGGCCGACCTCAATTACGACAATGCAGACATGCGAAAAAACATGATTGATGATCTTTTGTATTGGGTCAAAAACCACCAGGTTGATGGGTTTAGAATGGATATAGCCTTCGGCGTCCCGCTTGATTTTTGGAAAACATGTGCAGATAGTCTGATGCAGGCGAATGAAAATTTATTTTTACTGGCAGAAGCAGAAGTACCGGAACAATTGAATGAAAACACCTTTCATGCCTGCTATGGATGGTCTTTTTTTCATACCATGAATGCCATTGCTAAAGGAGAGAAAAATGTGAGCCACATAAGAAACTGGTTAACGCAGGAACGAACCAAATTCTCCAAAGGAAGCATCATGCATTTCATAACCAACCACGATGAAAATTCCTGGAACGGAACTGAATTTGAGCGTTTGGGAACAGGATATAAAGCATTTGCTATCATGGCCTTTACTTTCGATGGCATCCCCTTAATTTATAGCGGACAGGAAGAACCTTTGACATCCCGTTTGCAGTTTTTCGAAAAAGATACCATACCCTTCAATAAATTTAGCAATGCAGAATTTTACAGCACCCTCACAGCTTTGAAACACCAGGAAGAAGCACTGTGGAACGAGCCATATGGAGGTCCTTTTCAATGGATTGGCCAATCTGATCAAATCGTAGCTTATAAAAGAGAAAAAAACAACAGCAAGGTAGTAGTGATGGCCAATCTGTCTGATCAGAAACAGAAAATTACCCTTGATGAAGACGTCAAAGGCATGCTGGATATCTACCGCAGAATAGATGTCAATTACAGCAAGGGTTCCGAAGTTGAAATGTTGCCCTGGGAAAGCTGGGTGATGATTAAAAAATAATTACATTTGTCTAAAACACAGCAGGATGGAAAAACCAAGACTAAGAACAGCTGAAATATGGAACATGAGTGTTGGATTCTTGGGTATCCAATTTGGCTTTGCTCTTCAAAATTCCAATGCAAGCAGGATTTTGCAAAGCTTTGGTGCTGACGTTCATCAATTATCCTGGTTTTGGATTGTGGCTCCATTAACAGGTATGATTATCCAACCCATTATTGGTCATTACAGTGATCGCACCTGGAACAAATTGGGAAGGAGGAAGCCTTATTTTTTAGCCGGTGCTTTGGCTGCAGGAATAGGATTGATTTTGATGCCCAATGCAGCTGTATTTGCCGCCGTCATTCCCGCCCTTTGGGTAGGTGCCGGAATGTTGATGGTTATGGATGCATCCTTCAATGTGGCCATGGAACCCTTTAGAGCATTGGTTGGCGATAAGTTACCATCTGACCAGCGTACTGCTGGTTTTGCCGCGCAAACCGTCTTAATAGGAGTGGGTGCCGTAGTAGGTTCATGGCTACCTTATATTCTGGCTGAGTGGTTCCATGTATCAAAAACGGCATCAGAAGATGATGTGCCCATGAATGTGATTTTGTCTTTTTTCATAGGTGCCATTGTGCTTGTAGGGTCTATCCTTTGGACCTTATTTACGACCAAAGAATATAGTCCCGCAGAATTGGCAGAATACACAGATGATATCAAAGAAGAGGAGAACAAAGAGGGATTTTTCTCTTCTGTTGTCAATGATATAATGACCATGCCCAATACCATGAAACAATTGGGCTGGGTTCAATTCTTTTCATGGTTTGGACTATTTGGCATGTGGGTTTATAGCACACCTGCTATTGCCCAACATATTTATGGCCTGAGTCCAAAAGACAATCATTCCCTGGAATTTAATGAAGCAGGTAACTGGGTAGGCATCATCTTTGGTGTCTATAATTTGGTTTCAGCTATTTATGCATTTTTATTTTTACCTGTAATGGCTAAGAAGCTGGGTAGAAAAAATACGCACATTATATCTTTGATTGCTGGAGGTATTGGCTTGATCAGTTTTTACTTTGCTCCTAATAAAGAGTTTCTAATTTTCTCAATGGTAGGAGTAGGTATGGCATGGGCCAGCATACTCGCTATGCCATATGCCATACTTGCAGGTTCACTGCCTGCATCAAAAATGGGCGTGTATATGGGCATCTTTAATCTATTTATTACCATTCCACAAATATGTAATGCCCTGATTGGAGGCCCTATGGTAAAATACATTTATGGGGAGCATGCAGTTTATACCCTGGTAACTTCCGGGGTTTGTTTTTTTCTCGCTGCCTTGGCGACCCGTTTTGTGGATGATAAAGATGAGATTAAACCCATTGTGGGTGCCTGATTTAAATAAGGCTATTTCATATTTCGGGAAATAAACCTCCTTAAATGGCCTTTTAACTCTGTCATTTTCTGCTCAAATGAATTGAATTCAATTTCCAATTCATGTAGTTGTTTTTCAGTGCCAGAAGCATCCATTACTTCCATTTGTTTATCACTCATCATCAGCTTGAATTTAAACTCGTCGATGTGGTCCAGCTTTTTTTTGATGATGGATCTGTATTCCTGAACATGCTCCAATACGGAGGGAAGATCCGGATGGGCTTCACTGGTAATAAAAAGCTCCTTGCGTAAAATCAGCAACTCATCTTGATAGAAATCAAGTTTCTTTTGCCACTCTTGCTTTTGTTTATGCGCTACAATCAACCAATTATTTTCTTCCATGATGAATTTTAAATATTAAAAATAATGGAATATCATCTCCTGTCAACTGATTTTTCTCAGCCTTGAGCGTGATTTTAGTGTTGAATGCCCTCTTAAAAACCCTAAATTTTCACTATCTTTGGTAAAATTAAATAACGATTTTTCATTTTTGAAGCCCATTTACGTAATATCACGTTGTGTGCTGTTTAGCTTGTTATTTCTATACCAGGCAGCAGATGTATTCTGTTTTCACAATACCAAAGACTCCATAAACCCCAATGCTTATTATTTAGATAAAGACATTCCTGTAAAACATTTTTTTAAAACCATTGATTTCATCGCGAAACGATATTCAGACAGCGTAGGATATACCCTTTCAGATTACCATATTGTAAACTACAACTCCTGGATAATTGATTCACTCAGTCATACCAGTTACTATTGGTTAAAAGACCATGGCATTAAGGATTTAAACCAGAAGGATAGGATTGTATTAAAGAAAGGTACCCCAATTCAAATACCTGAAAAGAAAATTGCCCTTGCCATTGAAGATAGACTCAAGTCCAACAGGATAATAATCAATATACCGGAATACAAGATGAGGGTTTACCACGAAGACCTTTTGATTTATGATTGCTTGATTCGGGTTGGAAAAAATGAATCTCGTTATTTAAAATCTATTGACAAATATATGGACCTCAGAACGAGAACCGGCAAAGGGTTTATTTATGCAACTGAACGAAATCCCACCTGGATCAATCCGGTAGACGGTACCCAATACAAGGAGACAAAAAGAGATGATGGAACCGTGACGAAGATGCCAATGACTCCCTCTATAACCATTTTTCTTAATGGTTACGTGTCAGGTCAACTTATCCATGCCACTACCAATCCAGAAACATTGGGAAAACCTGCTTCGAATGGCTGCATCGGCACTTCAGAAGAAGATATTTGGAGGTTGTATTTCCTGTGTCCTCCCGGAACAAAAATTGAAATCATCTATGATCGTAAATACACTGATGAATCAGAATTGCCGGATATTTACCATAAATCTGAACACAAATACAAATAAACAGACTCGCTTTAATCCTTATAAAATTAACCATAAACCATAATTTTGATAGCCGAATTCAATACACTATATCAATCCCCTCCCGAGCCCATAAAATCAATGGCAGAAGCTGAGCTGGCCCCTGTTATAAAAATCAATACAGAGGCTAGTTATGCTTTTTTATTGCATCGAAAACCGCACAAATCCCTTGAAGAATTATCCAATCCGGAATTGAAATTAGCAGGGCTTCGCATCAACCCCAAAAACAATATGGCTTCTCGCGAGGCTCATTATTATAAAATTACTTTTCTCGACCTAAAAACCCGAGCTGAATCAAAGATTCAAGGACTGCCTGAAAATGGTAAGTTTTGCAGACTATTGTGGAATTACAATCAAGACAAAGCGGTCCTGTTGAATATCGAAGAAGATGGTGTTCAGGCCTGGATGATTGACGTTCATTCAAAAAAGGCCCACCCTGTAGGCCCTAATAGAGTAAATGGCAATCTGGGGCAGTCATTTGTATGGTTAAAAAATGATGATTTAATTTTATTGCTTCATGCTCCAAATGAGCAGGGATATAAAACGGAAAAATCTGTGCTTCCTTCAGGTCCGGTCATTGCACAGAACGATGGACAGGCTATTGAAAGCAGGACGTTTCAAGACTTGTTGCGAAATGAAACCGATATTTTTAATTTCGAGCTCGCAACAACCAGCGAGTTATGGAGGGTTACATCAGAGGGCACACTAAGTTTATGGAAAGAAGCGGCCATGTACGATGGTCTGAGTCTGGCTCCGGATGGTAATTTGGTGTTGATATCTGAGATAAAAAAACCATTTTCCTACTTTGTGCCGTATGATCGGTTTCCCTATCTCACTTATGTCACCACTATCGATGGAACTTTTTATAAAACCATTGAGGAAGCGCCTTTGTTGGAATATCTGCCACAAGGATTTATGGCAGTTCAGAAAGGTAAGCGGCTCATCAAATGGCGACCTGACCACCCATCCACCCTTGTATGGGCAGAAGCTCTCGATGAAGGGGATCCACAAAAATCAAGCGAATACAGAGATGCTTTATATGAATGGAAGTATCCTTTCATGGATGATCCCATTAATTTTTATAAAACCAAATTGAGATATGCCGGTATTTTTTATACACAACAGCAAAGAGCTTTATTGTTCGAAAGATGGTGGAACAACAGGCAATTAATAACCAAAATCTTTACACCTGAAAATCCTTCAGATGAAATTATTTTCGATGATCGGAATTTCCAGGATCGGTTTAAAGATCCAGGCAACTTTGTATCGGTAAAAAATGAATTTGGTTGGAATATCATCTATGAAAATACAGAGGGAGATATGTACCTCTCCGGAGATGGTTATTACGAAAATGGTAGGCGGCCCTTTATCGATTTATTCAACCTGAAATCACTTAAAAAAGAGAGGTTGTTCGAATCTGACGATACCCATCAACAGGAAGATATAATCATGGTAGTAGATCCCGGCAAAGGCGACCTCATCACGCTGATTCAGGACAGTCATACCTATCCCAACTTTTACCTCAGAAACATCCAGACTAACCAAATTAAACAGGTAACGAATTATAAAAATCCATTTGGAGCTTTGGGTGGGGTTAAACAAACATTATTACAATACAAACGAAAAGACGGCACGGATTTGTCTGCCAAACTCTATCTACCTTCTCAGGCTGATAATGATGGCTTATTGCCCTTAATTATGTGGGCGTATCCGATGGAATATAAAGACAAACATACGGCCGGACAAAATACTTCATCAAAACATGAATTTATCTATCCCTTCTGGGGCTCTCCTTTATATTGGACCACCAGAGGATATGCAGTCATGGATGATGTATCTTTTCCTGTTATAGGTGAAGGAGAAGCCCATCCCAATGATCATTTTCACGACCAGATGCTTTCTAATGCCCAGGCTGCGATGGAAGCAGCCCAAAGCACAGGTAGGATAGACATCAGGAGGGTAGGGATTGGTGGTCATTCTTATGGGGCTTTTATGGTTGCCTATTTACTAACCCATTGCGAGTTATTTGCAGCAGGAATTGCCAGAAGCGGAGCCTATAACAGGACCTTGACTCCTTTTGGATTTCAAAGTGAAGAAAGAAATTTATGGCAGGCCAAAGATGTGTACAGTAAAATGAATCCGTTTTTGGAGGCTGATAAAATGAAAAGCCCTTTATTGCTCATTCATGGACAGGATGACAACAACAGCGGTACCTACACCATGCAAACCGAGCGGTACTATGCAGCCCTTAAAGCACTGGGTGCAACGGTTAGAATGGTACTGTTACCCTATGAAAGTCACAGTTATCAGGCAAAAGAATCAATCCTCCATGTCTTGTGGGAACAGGACTGTTGGTTGGAAAAACACGTTAAAAACAAGGTGTAAGTATGCTATAACATACCGGCAAGACAAGCCGTCAGGAAGCTGGCAATGGTTCCACCAATCAGAGCTTTCATGCCCAACTGAGTGAGTAATACTCTTTTTTCAGGTGCCAAAGCCCCTATGCCACCAATTTGAATTCCTATGGATGCAAAATTGGCGAAGCCACAGAGCGCATAAGTAGCAATCAATACCGACTTCGGCTGGAGATTTACGCCCTCAATTTTAAAATCGTTAAGCTCTTTATAAGCATAAAACTCATTTAATACAGTCTTTTGTCCAAGCAATTGACCAATGTTCAGAATATCTTCTGAGGGTGTACCCAGGATCCAGGCTATGGGCGCAAACATCATGC
>CALJKQ010000144.1 GCA_937973565.1 uncultured Saprospiraceae bacterium
GTATAAAATCTTTGTCCTGAGCCGGAAACAAAGGGCAGAGCGAATTCATACAACAAATCATTTTCATAGCTGTAAATTCTGGAATTGAAACCCTCTGTCTCAAACAACATATATCTGGCAGACACGGTTAGAGGTGAGCTCATAGGGTGGTATAAGATGTCACTGTACAAGGCATAACCTTTCTCATTCTGCTGATGCTGGCTAAAGTAGACCATTTCAGCCCTGGCCCTGAATTCAAGGTTTCTACTGAATTGATGGTTGAGATGCAGTCTGATTTTGTTTCTTACAATGGGTTCTAGCTTTTTTATCCGATGGATGGACGCCAACTCATTACCTTCTTTGGTTTCTGAGAATAACTGAAGATAGACCAAAAGTTTCCTTTTAATGCTATGCTCAATTCTAATTGAAAATTCTGTACCTGATGCCAAACCGTCAACTTTGTATTTTAGCCAAAGTTGATTGAAGGAATCAAAATACCCACTCAGCTTCCATTGATGGTGAGGTCTGAATTCCAGGCCCCAAAATATACCGCTTTCTGCCTGAGCAACACTGGATTCGCCAAAAGCATTGCAGGAAAGGCAAGTATAAGATTTGCCATACTTCCTGATTGACAGGGAAAAATCAAGTTTTTTATCTAACGCCAGTAGCAACCCATGAAGTTGGGCCATTGATCCCTTATTATTTACGGCAATTTCGCCGAATACATTCAGATTTTTAAACCGATAACCATAGTCCATACTGGTATTAGAGGTCATGGTTCCATTCAATTGAAAGGTTTCGTAGGTTTGATCTCCGCGCGAAACAGGATAATTAAATTGATGAGCAAGATGGTTGATGTGGCAATTAAAATTCTTTCTGCGGTATCCCAGACTTCCTCCCCAGTTCTGCTGGCGGACCGTACCTTTATTTTTTATCTCAGCATCTGATCGGTGATAGCCTGTGGATTGAAATGAGGTGATTTCGAATAAATCAATATCATTCGGATTTTGCGCGATAATGCCATCTGTTTTTTTGGATGAATAAAAACTGTGCAGCGTCCAATTTGAAGATAAATGAATGCTGCCCGCCATTCCTCTGAAATATAAACTCTCATTGATCGAGGTATAAGGCCTGAATGTCTCTCCGGTTTTTTTGATGTTCATTACCATGGTTGATTTGCCGGCACCAAAGCCATTGTGAATCAGCAATCCTTGCCCCATACTTACACTGTAATCACCCAGGATAAGATTTTCTATGTATTTCAACTTTTTCCATTGAAGATATGCAGTGAAAAAGTCAATACCTTTTGTTTTTTGATTCCAAGCAAATTTTTCTCCGGCGTCGTTTTCTCCGTTAAATCCAATTTTAAAGTGTTTTCCGGTTTCATATTTATACCGCACAGAAAGATAATGGCGAAAGCCCAAAAATCGATTGTCTAAATGGGCTGAGTCTATTGAAAAACCCTTGATATTTTCAAGGATTCTTTTGGTTTTAACATACAATGTATGTTTTCCTCCTGAAAATATTTGGGTTAAAATTGCCTTGGATGCGTTTGCGGATGGTATCCACACATAAGGAAGCATCATTTGAATTTCTTCTGTTTTTAAAGATGCAATAGACTGAAGTTCTTCCAGGCATAAGTAACGTCCATATAGTGATTTGTGAATTAATATATCCTTGATTTGATTTTCAGTCAAAAAGAACAACAACTTCAAGTCATCTTCACCGGCAGCATTCAAATCAATGGGATGGTCCTTTAATTGCTCCAGATTTTCGAGTTGCAGGGCAAAATCAATTTCGTCATTTTGGTTCGTCTCTAACCATGACTGCAGCATAATATCAGCCTGGGAGGGTTGTGCATTCATATAGAGAGTGCAAAGAATAATAACTGCAACCCCCAACCCCAACTTTAAGAAGGATGGAAACTTCATAATTCATAGCGTTTAGAATTATGCAAGTTATATGAAAATCAGATATGGCGCCAGTTTTTTATTTCCTTGTACAGTCTGGCCATGGGCAAACCCATTATATTGGAAAAGGTACCGTCTATCCATTCGACTTTGCAAAGACCAATCCAATCCTGAATGCCGTAAGCTCCTGCCTTATCAAATGGTTTGCAGGTTTCCAGATAATAGTGAATTTCCTCAAGTTTCAGTGGTGCAAACCGAATGTCTGATCTTTCAGTAAATGAAGTTTTGTAATTTCGATCGGCTATGCACACTCCTGTATATACCTGATGGACATTCCCTGAAAGTTTTGAAAGTATGTCAACAGCGTGTTCAAATGACTCCGGTTTACCATAGACAACACCCTCCAGTACAACAATAGAATCAGCAGTGATAACAATTGCTTCATCGGTGCAAAGAGGAAGACAGGGTTGTGCTTTTTTAATGGCTAAATATTCTGCTATCTCGTCCACCTTTAGTGTGTCTGGATAATCTTCTTCGACATCAAAACTTACCACTTCCACCTGAAAGCCAGCTTGTTCCAGGATGGCTTTACGTCTTGGCGACTTTGAACCAAGAATTATTTTTCTATTTAATATTTCCATAAAGTGTAATAATTGGACTGAACAACATTAAATAAATCAAACCCAGCATCATAATTAATTTTAAACCGGAAGCACCTTTGTGAAAATCTACGGCATCCCGGGATTTTTGAATTTGTGTTGCCACTTTTACCAGAGGAGCAACTACAAACACCAGAGCAAATATTTTTTGATGAAATGTATGTGGGATAGTATAAACAAAAAATACCACACTCAGAATGCAGACGGCAACGGCTATGAAGCAACAAATCTTGACAAAAGGAATTCCTTTTCTAATGGGCATGGATGCTGAATGCAACAGTCGGTCTCCTTCCATATCTTCCATGTCTTTGACCCATTCCCTTATGATATTTACTAAAAATGAAAACCAGGAGAAGCCAAGAAAGAGGCTCAATACTTTGAAATTTTCCGGTTGGAATAAAACCTTTCTCTCCGCAATAATCAGGATCACACAAACAAAGGATGTCATCATTGCTACAATCATGTTTCCTGCTAATCCGGATCTTTTTAATGTGTTGGCATACAGCCACAAAGCTGTACAGGCCAGTGGATAAAGAGATATGAGAGGGAGATTGTCGGTTTGCCAGCCTAGATAAATGGCTATAATAAAGCCGGTGATTAGTAAAGTAAAATAATAGGTCCAGGCGTTGGAGTATGAAATCTTGACACCGACCCATGTTTTATCAGGCTTATTAACAATATCCGCAGTGTGATCGTAAATATCGTTTATCAGGTAGCCGGCTGCTGCAATGATAACTGTACATAAAACCAAAAGCCAAAATTCATTAAATGACAGAACGGCTTGTTTGACAGAAGGTGTGTAAATGAGGTAAAACAAAATAGCCTGGGTAAAAGCTACTATAAACAAATTAAGAGGTCTTAAAACCTTTAGATGTGCCATTACATTTCTTGCCTGTTTAATTGCATTTACTCATCATCCAATGTATCAACAGTCTCACACCATAACCGGTAGCTGTGCGGGTTTTGTAAAATTCGGAATCGGTAAAACTGACACCCGCAATATCCAAATGCACCCAGGAGGTGTGATCTTCTGTAAAGGCCTCCAGGAATTTAGCCGCTGTGATAGCACCGGCAACGGGAAGACTACTGAGATTTTTAATGTCTGCAATGTCACTTGCCATCAAAGGCTTATAATCATCCCATAGCGGCAATCTCCATACTTTTTCTCCTGATTGTAACCCGGATTGATATATTTCATCTGCAAGTCGGTCATTGTTGGTAAACATGCCTGCAGCGCTGTATCCAAGGGTTGCAATACAGCTCCCTGTTAAAGTAGCAAGATCCACAATGTACTCCGGCTTGTGGTTTTTTTGCATGTAGGCGAGCCCGTCTGCCAAAACAAGCCTTCCCTCTGCGTCGGTATCAATGATTTCAATTGATTTTCCACTGTAACTGCTGATTACGTCTCCCGGCTTATAGGCTTTGGAGCCAATTGCGTTTTCGGCTGCAGGGATAATGCCAATCAGATGGAAGGGTAGCGCCAATCTTGCAGCCGCCTCCATAGTGCCAAGCACAGCGGCAGCTCCACCCATATCGCTCTTCATGTAGTGCATATTGTTGGAGCTTTTCAGAGAAATTCCACCGGTGTCAAAAGTTATACCTTTACCGACCAAACCAATTTTACCTTGTATTTTTTTCGCCGGCTTGTACTCCAGAATGATGAACGCCGGTGGGCGTTCACTGCCTTTTCCTACCTCATAAAGTGCATTTAAACCGGCCTTAACAAGCGCATTTCCTTCAATAACTTTCACATTCAGGCCCATGCTCTTGCCCATGGTTTTAGCAAATTTTGCCAAATATGCCGGGTCCTTAATATTGGAAGGTAAGTTGACCAAATCCATAGCGGTTTGTGTGCCATGGAATACAGCTTGCGCAGTATGAAAAATGGATTTGGCAAATTTTTGAGGGGCAAATATTTCTATTGATCTATGGATAGCACCATTTCCATTTTTTTTGTAGTGTTTTAATGAGTAACCCGCCATAAGAATACCCGTTATACAATGCTTGAGCTGGTCTTCATTAAATTGTTCGGCATTGACTACGATTTTATCAGATATCCTGTTTATTTGGTGTAGGAGCTTTCTGAATGGAGCAACCAATTGCTCAGCACCGTTTCTTTTCCCAAGTCCAAGCAGCCATCTTCTTTTACCGGAGGATGCATGTTGGATAGAATAAATTTCTCCGCTTTCCGCCTTAAATTCTTCGGGTCTTGTAAAGCCTGTTATGGATTTGTAATCTATTGTGTCAATATCACTTTCAAATACGGGTAAAATGATGTGATGCTGGATTGACAGCTTGTGTGTCAGATTAATTTTTTGCATTTGTTCTATTTTGAATATAACCAACTCAAGGCTTTTGGAAATTCCTGTCCCCAGAAATACTCCTGATGTGTGCCTTCAGGGTTATGACTTTCCATGATTTCTATACGGCCGGTTTTTTGTTCTCTGTTTTTTAATATGGATCCTAAAAAATCCATCGATGGCTTTAGCGAATGACTCTCTTGTCCCCCGGAGTATAAATATACTTTTGTAAATCCAATGGGAGTGAATTGGGTAGCTTGCTTGAACACCTGCTCTGATATCCAAATGCTCGGACTAAATATCATCATGTTTCCAAAAACATGGTTGTGATGAAAACCTGCATATAGACTGATCAGACCTCCCATGCTGCTGCCGCCAATACCAGTAAACTCTCTGCCGGATTTGACCCTAAAGTTTTTATCAACATGAGGTTTCAGATCTTCCATCATAAACTGCAGATACTGTTCACCCTTTTTTTCTGTAAATTTGGGATTGTCGTAAGGCAAATATTCAGCAATTCGCTCTTTGCCGCCATGGTCAATGGCAATGATAATCACTTCTATGCCTTTTTCTGCCAGGGCAGCCAATTGCTTGTCAACGCCCCAATTTCCAAATGGAGCATGGTCATCAAACAAATTCTGCCCATCGTGCAAATACAAAACCGGATATGATTTTCCGTTTGTATGGTAATCGAAAGGTAGCAAAGCAGCCACCCTCCTTCGCCTGTTCAGGTGTGGAATCAGGTAGTCCTCATCTATGATAGAAATGATGGGCTTCTTTAAACTGGTTGGGTTCATATATCAAAGATAACAATATTGTATTTTTAATGTTAATCCTCTTATGCTTTTGCGTGGATTATTGCAAAAAAATAGGCAAAATAAATGCCTTGTGATAGGCTTAATCTTTTGAAAACCAGATAAATGAATCATTTTTTTCATTTAAGTGTTATTTAGGAGCTTGTTAACACCCCGTGTGCATTCCATTCGCTATTTTTGCATCATAAAAAATACTAATATGAACATATACAACTTGGTTTTAAATATTGGTGGAGTGGCTGCAGTACTGTCGTTGCTGATCATCTTTGTATTGAAGTTGCATAAATCTTATATAGTGACTTATTTACAGTCATTTTGTGGCGTATTATTTGTTTTCTCCGGCTGGGTAAAGGCCATTGATCCAATGGGTACTGCTTTTAAGATGGAGCAATATTTTGGTGAATTTGAATCCGCTTTTTCTGAAACCTGGATGTCGTTTATTTCTCCTTTGTTTCCTGCCTTGTCCAGTATTTCCATATGGTTTTCGGTAGCCATGATTGTTTTTGAGATAGTACTGGGCATTGCGCTCTTCATTGGCTATAAACCCAAACTCTCAGCATGGTTGTTTTTTGCGCTGGTTTTGTTTTTTACCATATTGACAGGATTTACGTATCTCACAGGCTATGTGCCGGGAGGAGTCAAATTTTTTGATTTTGGGAACTGGGGAGCTTACAAAGCTTCGAATATGAAAGTAACGGATTGTGGATGTTTTGGTGATTTTATTAAGTTGGAACCCAAAATTTCATTTTTCAAAGATATTGCTTTGTTGTTTCCTTCAGTGTATTTTGTCTTAAGGCATAATCAAATGCACACGTTTTTAAATTCCAGTAAATCAGGCCTGGTTGTTTTTGGCTCAACAGCAGTACTTATTGTTTATTGTCTTTATAATTTCATATGGAATGAACCACATATCGATTTCAGACCATTTAAAAATGGTGCCAACATTGCAGAAATCAGGGCTAAAGAAGATCAGGCTCAGGCGCAGGTTAAAATCACTGCGTTCTCCATTAAAGATAAAACCTCCGGTCAGGTTTTTGAAGTAGCTTATAATGATTATATGAACAATGCTGAAAAATATGCTGATAAAAATAAATACGAGGTACTGGAGCAGATAAAAACAGAACCTTCTATCCCTCGAACAAAAGTATCTGAATTTGAAATAACAAATTTTGACGGTGAAGATTTTACAGATAAGTACCTGGCAAATGATAAGTACCATTTTATGGTTATATCCCCCAAGGTTAAATTTTCTACCGCTTCTGTAAAAGCCATGATTCAGGATTCTGTATTTATGATGGACAGCACAGATATTCAAAAACCGGTTCGTAAATTTTTAAAAACAATCAACAAAGAAGTTTCAAAAACAGACTTTGTATGGCCATCTTCATTTATCAGCGATCTGAAATCTATGAAGCCTATTTTGGATAATGCTACTGCAAAGGGGTATGAAGCTTCGGTTGTAATAGGAGGAATCTCAAAAGAAGCAGCCGAAGACCTTGCTGCAGAGACTGGAATAAAAGCAGAATACCTTACAGCAGACGATATTTTGTTAAAGACCATCATCAGGTCCAACCCGGGTTTGGTACTTTGGAAAAATGGTGTGATTTTGCAAAAATGGCATAAACGCCAGCTTCCCGGTTTTGCTGAAATTGAATCTTCATTTATAAAATAGCAGGCTGTGACAGAAAGGATCAGCATCTTTGATATATTTAAGATAGGCATTGGCCCATCGAGTTCTCATACCATGGGGCCATGGAAGGCAGCATTACAATATGTAAAGTGGCTGGAAGCAGAAGGCGTGTTGGACAACGTAACGGGAATTGATGTTTGGTTGTATGGTTCATTGGCGAAAACAGGTAAAGGCCATGGTACAGATATGGCAGTGCTTTTGGGTCTTACTGGCGCACATCCCGAGACGGTGCCGGTCGAAGCAGTAATTCCCACTTTTGAAAAAGTTGACGAAATAAATACAATTTCGCTCCTCGGCAAAAAAGATGTTGCCTTTAATACAATAAGCAACATACATTTTTTATACGACCAAATGCTTCCATATCATGCCAATGCATTGACGCTTGTCAGTCATTTTGAAGGAGATCATAGTATAGCAAAAACCTATTATTCCGTTGGGGGAGGATTTGTTATTTGTGAAGGTGATGAGTCCAACGAAGGTAACTCAGCTATTATACCATATCCTATTGATAAAGCAGAAGAGCTCAGATTCTGGTGCATGCAAGAAGGTAAGCGCATTTCTGAAATCGTTCTGGAAAATGAGAAAAGCTGGAGAAGTGAATCGGATATAAACGAGGGCATTGAAAGGTTATGGCAAATCATGAAAGAATGCATATTTAATTCCTGTAAAAAGCAAGGATCGTTGCCGGGCGGACTCGATGTTCAGCGTAGAGCATTTACTATAGCTGAGAAATTGTTGCCGGGGCAGCAGTCAATTGACAGCGCAGATGCATGGATGTTGGCCATAAGAAATCAGGATCAGAATTTCAGTACCACGTTGAAATGGCTGAGCTGTTTTGCCCTTGCTGTTAATGAGGAAAATGCCAATTACGGCAGAATTGTTACAGCACCCACCAATGGCGCAGCCGGTGTTATCCCGGCAGTATTGATGTACCATATGCTGTTTTCTCCGGGTGCAAGGAATAGTGATATCGCCACTTTTTTATTGGTTGCCGGAGAAATGGGAAGCTTGTTTAAAAAAGGTGCAACCATATCTGCTGCCATGGGTGGTTGTCAGGCAGAAATTGGTGTTTCCTCCGCCATGGCTGCAGCGGCGTTAACGGAATGTCTCGGAGGGAGTTATGATCAGGTGATGATGGCTGCGGAAATTGCCATGGAGCATCATTTGGGATTGACCTGCGATCCAATAGGCGGCTTGGTGCAAATACCCTGTATTGAAAGAAACACCATGGGAGCCATAAAAGCCGTGACGGCTTCCCAAATTGCATTGGAATCAGATCCGTCCAAAGCAAAAGTTACATTGGACGGAGTTATAAAAACGATGAAGGTAACGGCAGATGATATGCACCACAAATACAAAGAAACCGCAGACGGCGGGTTGGCTGTACATATTCCGGTGAGCATAGTAGAGTGTTGATAAACAAGGTGTTGTATAAGGTTTGACCCGTTACTGCCACATACTTTAATTTAAAAAAAGTATAATATTTTTTTTCACAAAATACTTGTGCAGAAAGTAAAATTGGCTTACTTTTGCAGTCTCTAAAGAGAGAAAGGAAGAATGGCAGAGCTGGTTTATTGCACCGGTCTTGAAAACCGGCGTACCTGAAAGGGTACCTGGGGTTCGAATCCCTATTCTTCCGCAATGGCGCTGTTTTTAACGGCGCCATTTTTTTTTGATAAAATTAATGTTGGATTCCTTTCCAATAGGTTAAGTATCCTTAATTTCACAAGTAAAAAGTGTTTAAAAATTTATCCATCAGGCAATTAACTTATTTTGTAATTGCCTGCATCAGTTTACTTTATCTTGTCTTTATTTCCATTCACTATTTGTTGGCTCGCTATTTTGAGTCACCCTTGCTTCAGTTGTTGTTGGTGTTTATGGGCTTGGGCATAAATATTTACATCGTAAAGAATGTTTTGGAGAGATTTGTTTTCAGGAAAATAAAGGTGATATACAAGATCATCCGGGATTCTAAATTGACAAAAAAGGAGAAGGAATCGGTAGACATAGGTTCTGCTACTTTTGAAGCGGTTACGGAGGATGTAATTGAGTGGACAAGGGATACCCAACAGGAAATTGAATCCTTGAAGAGTCTTGAAGAATACAGGAAGTCATACGTGGGTAACATTTCACATGAATTGAAAACTCCAATTTTTTCTATTCAAGGTTATCTTCATACTTTATTGGATGGAGGGCTTGAAGACCCAAAGATCAACCGAAGCTATCTGGAAAAGGCCAGCAGCAATGCTGATCGTCTGCAAAATATTGTTGAAGACTTGGAGACCATCAGTAAGTTGGAATCGGATGCTTTGGCCCTTGAATTTAAAAAATTCGATATCAAATCTTTAAGCAAGGATATTTTTGAAGACCTGGATAAAATGGCCAGAGAAAAGCAAATCAAACTTCAGTTTAAAGATGGAGCATCACCCAATACGGTAGTGAATGCTGACAAGGAATGCATCAGGCAGGTGATGACCAATTTGTTGGTAAATGCCATTAAATATGGTAAAGAAGGGGGGAGTGTGAAAGTTAGCTTCTATGATCTGGAATCTCAAATTCTTATTGAAGTTTCAGACAACGGTGTAGGCATTGAAGAAAAACACCTGAAGCATTTGTTCGATAGATTTTACAGGGTTGATACAAGCAGGTCCAGAAAGATAGGGGGATCCGGCTTGGGACTTAGCATTGTGAAACACATTATCGAAGCTCATAACCAGACCATTAATGTAAGAAGCACCATTGGTCTGGGAAGTACTTTTGGTTTTACGTTGGAAAGAGGGTAAAAAAAAAAGCCGGATTCAACCGGCTTTTATGTTAAATATCTTCTTCTTCATCACTTTCTTCGTACGGCTCTTCGTAATCAGTGCTTTCTTCGTCAGTGATGTCAATATCGTCTTCTTCAAAAGTTTCTTCAGGACCTTCTGTGAAGCTATCCAGATCTTTCAGGATTTCATCCAATTCATCGTCCTCATCGTCCAGTTTTTTAGGAGATTTTCCTGAACTACCTGGCTTTTTAATGACTTTGGTTATTATCACAGGCTTCTTAGGCTCAGAAGGCTTTCTTTTTTTCGTTTCTTCTTCTTCCTCTTCGCTGTCAAGGTCTCTTTTGTTGGCAGCAGATTGAGCAGCAGCCACAACAGCAGCAGCTTGTTCACCATGTTGTTTTGCCAGGACAGACTTGGTAGTCGTAGGAACTGCCATCAATCTTTTTTTATCGATGAGTTCTCCTGTTACAGCACAAATGCCATAAGTTTTATTTCTAATTCTGACAAGTGCGTTTTGTAAGTCTGAAATAAATGTCCTTTGGCGGGTTGCCATTGAATTCAGCATTTCCACCTCTGATTGAGAGGATGAAAAGTCTGTCAAATCTTTAGTAAAATCACCGCTGGTATTTTCAGTAATTTCCTTTATCTGTTCCATTAAATTTTCATATTGAAAACGAGCTTTTTCAAGTTTGTCGTCAATGATGGCTTTAAATTCTTCCAGATCTTTATCGGAATACCTGTGCACCACGGTTTGTACCGGTAATGATGGGGGTTCTGGTTGCATATTTCTTTTTTCCTTTAAATATTCTATTTTAGCTTGATTGTCAAATGAATTTTCCAGCTTTTCAAGTTGGGCTTTGTCTATGGTTTGCAGGGGCTTGGATGCTTTTTTTTCTGCAACCGGCTTTTCAACTGTTTTAGATGCTTTGGATTTTGATTTATCTGCTGTCTTTACAACATTTTTTGCCTTCTCTGCCGGAGCAGATGACTTGGTAGCTACAGCAGGTTTTGTGGTTTTCGTTTTTTCTTCTTTAACCTGCTTGGGAGCGACTGTCGGTTTTGAGGCAGGTTTGGCTGCTGCGACTTTGCTTTCTTCAACCTTAGCTTTTAAGACAGGTTTTTTAGTTTCTTGCTTTTTAGGCGCAGGGG
>CALJKQ010000145.1 GCA_937973565.1 uncultured Saprospiraceae bacterium
ATTGGAGGAATTATTGGTGTAAAAAATGATACAATGAATTTAAGTGATTTTCAATTTAAGCTAATTTTATTTGAATTATTTTTTGACTAAAGATGCCGCCTTTAATTTTTATCCTTCGCGCTGTTTACTCAAAATTATTTATACTCTGGTGACATATTCTCCACGAAGAATGGTTGGAGTTTACCAGTTGAAACATCCGAATTCTATTCAGGTTGTGGAGTAGATAGCTTTTTACCCCAGACACACTTTAAAGAACTATCCCTATTTATTTCCAATATATATACCATCTTTAAACACTCCTTCCAAAATTGTTCCATCCGGCAATGTTAAAATACCTTGTCCATTATATCTGGCAAATTTAAACTCTCCAATATATTTTGTTCCATCGGGCTGCGTTAAATAACCCCTTCCATTTGAATGGTTATCTTTAAACTCTCCCTCATACCTACTTCCATCTGGATTTATGAGAATACCAAAACCATTAAACTCGTTATTTTTAAAATCACCAACATATTTTAATGCATTTGAATCTGTCAAAATTCCGTTTCCATGCATATTGCCATCTTTAAACTCTCCTTCATATTTGACTCCATTTGGAGAAGTAAAAGTTCCTCGTCCATGCATTTTATCATTATAAAAATCACCAATATATTTACTTCCACCTGAAAATGTATAAGTACCTCGACCATGCATTTTATTATTGAAAAACTCACCATCATAATTACTTCCGTCTAAATATGCTAAAGTTCCATGGCCATTGTAACTTCCTTCTTTAAACTCACCAACATATTTAGTTCCATCTGGGCTAATGAGAATACCATTTCCATTGTATTCGTTAGCCTTAAAATCGCCAATATAGATTAATCCATTTGGAGCTGTAAGTGTGCCGTGTCCGTGCATTTTGCCATCTATATATTCTCCGTCATATTTCATTCCATTTGCAGATATAAAAGTACCTCGTCCATGCCAGTCGTCATTTTTAAATTCACCAAAATACTTACTTCCATCTGGACTTGTAATAGTACCTAGTCCGTGCATTTTATTATTGTAAAACTCGCCAACATATTTTCCGCCATCTGTAAATGTTAAAGTTCCATTGCCATTATATCTATTATCTTTTACTTCACCAACATATTTTGTCCCATCTGGAATTAAAATAGTGCAATGACCATTACCTTTACCATCTTTGAAGTATCCTTCATAAATTGTTTCATCCAACCATTTATAAGTTCCAAATCCAGAAAAACAATTACCGCTAATGCATCCATAAGTTTTAGTTTGTAAGCTTGAATTACCAATAATTAATGTATTATTAGAGTAATCAAATGAATATTTACCCAGCTTACTTAATGCTGATTGGCCCAATAGTAAAGGAGCCTTAGAATTGTGAACGATACTGGCTTGAACATTTTTAATCTCATAATCTCCTATTTTTATAGAATTAAGATTAATTTTTGTGCCTTCTACAATTTCACCATTAGCTACTTGATAGGATTCCGAGCCCAATATGTTGTCATATGTTAGATAATTATTCTTAATCATAAACACAGCCTCTGTCAAGGAAATTACAACATCACTTGCACCGCTATCAAATACAAATTTCATATTAAGACCATTTACCTGACAAGGTATATAATAGACGCCATTACTTTTTTCCAAAATAATCTTTGTTTGCGTATTTATAGTGCCAAGTATAATAATAGAAAATAAAAATGTGAAAATATTTCTCATTAAAAGGAGTTTTAGATCAAAATAGGCAGAAAAATACCATCAAATATTTAATAAATTTCAACTAAATGAGAAAATAAAATTAATACAATTTATTAAAACTATACAATATTTTTGATGAAAAGCCTTGATGGTGGTGTTGTCATTGTTTGCTCCACTATTGTCACGACAGGTTACTATGATCAAATTTAGAGTATCACGGATGTGGTTTGCGTTGAATTTAAGAAGACATGGAAAATAAAAAATTGGTTACTTTGACATGTGAAGATTTGCCACAAAAACGTGCTGGAAAGGCTGAGGTTAAGTTTACTTTTTCAATTGATGTTGATGGTAATTTGAGAATTGAAAAAATGTCATTGGATACTGGAAAAAAGGAATCTGTTTCTATAAAAGCCCAGTGGCTAATTGAGGATAGTCAGTTATGAAACAATTTGTTTTTCTGTTTATATGCAATAATTTTGATTTTTTATTAAAGGCTCTTAAAAGCAGTATTTTTCCCTACCTTTACCCCCATGAACACAACACCTAACTACATCGACATCAACAAAAAAATGTGGAACGAAAAGGTTGAATTACACGTCAATTCTGCTTTTTATGATATGGCATCTTTCAAGGAAGGGAAAACTACATTAAAGGAAATTGAACTGGCTTTGTTGGGTGATGTCACCGGCAAATCGATCTTGCATCTTCAATGTCATTTTGGACAAGATACTTTGTCGATGGCTCGCATGGGAGGAAATGCCACGGGTATAGATTTGTCGGACGAAGCCATTCGTACGGCACAGTCATTGACTGAAGAGCTGGGACTTGATGCCCGGTTTATCAGCTGTGATGTGTATGGCTTACCGGAAGTGTTGGATGAAAAATTCGATGTTGTATTTACTTCTTATGGCACCATTGGCTGGTTGCCTGACATTTAAAAATGGGCAGCGGTGGTGGCTCACTTTTTGAAACCGGGTGGTACTTTTGTATTTGCCGAATTTCATCCGGTGGTGTGGATGTTTGACAATGACCTCAAATTTGTGCAATATCCTTATTTCAAAGCTGACCCCATTGTGGAGACAGAAAGTGGGACTTATGCTGATCGGGAAAATGGATCTCATTTCACTTCCATGACATGGAATCACGGCATAGGAGAAGTCTTTATGGCCTTAAGGAAGCAGAACTTACAAATTGAGGTATTGGAAGAATACGATTATTCACCCTACAACTGCCTTGCCAACATGGTGGAAGTGGAAAGTGGAAAATACAGGGTAACTCACCTCAACGGTCTTATTCCTTTGGTGTATGCCATAAAAGCTGTCAAAGAAGTTTAAAACCGATACCTCAGTCCCAGATTGCTACCAATTGACCAGGGCCTGAAGTTGGTACCTGTCAATGACGACCAGTTACTCAATGACTGATTTAACCATATAGAACAGGTCAATGAAATATTTTCATGGAATGTGTATGCAAGACCCCCTTCAAGGCGCATTGAAAGGCCCAGGAAGTTTTTATGGATGGCAGTTGTATCACCATATTCTATAAGCTTATCAGCCATTAAAGTTTTACCGGCTGCATTGTTATTCCATTGTAGGGTGGCACCTAAACTCGAGAATGCAGACCAATTGTTCCATTTTTTCTGATAGGATACCATCAGTGGGACAGAAACGACCTCAATATGGTTGTAATGGCGAATGGTGCGAATATTTTTAACCGTAGCAATGGTATCCCCATATATAAAGGTTGAATCATGAGAAATGGCATTTACGTGTATGACAACAGGTACATTGTTGATGCTTTTTTGGCTTATGGTTTCTTTTACAAAATCAAAACGATGCCAGTATTTGCTATATTCAAGACCACCGGTAACCTGCCAGTTTTTACCCAATAGTCTTCCGTAATGAAAGAAAAACGATTGCGATAGCACGCTGCTTTCGAGGGAAGTAAATTTTTCTCCCGCCGCAACCGATGTAAACTGCGGATTCAAAAAAGTGATACCGCTGCCGATGCCAATAAAGTTGGATTTTGTTTTTTGAATACGAGTGGGCGCATTACTGACCAAGCCTAAGCCTATTATTGATTCAGCATTTGAACTTTTAAGTTTACAGGACAGCGTAGAAAGCAGGTTTATAACTTCTGCTTCTCTGTCTTGAACAACCGTAGGATTTTCCTGTGCAAAAATATTTTGTGTGTTGTTAGTTAAAGAGGGTGTGAGAACTGAAGCACTGTTTGCTGCTTCCGCTGTTGACTGTAAAAAACCTGTTGGATGGTCCGATGTTATTTTGGTATTATCTACTGATTTTATGGCTTTATTATATGGGCTATCTGCTGCCGTTGCGCTTCCTCCAGACATAGCATGCTGAACAGATCTATGCACATCCACATAGTTGACTTTTGTATTCACTGCTTTATTTTCAAGCTGGGATTGGTCAGGGTGACTTGCAGATTTATCAATTAAATTTTGTGCGTTTGTTGCTTGTGATGAAGTTTGTGGTTTTTCAAAGTTGGAATTGCTTTGCAAATCATGGGCAGTATGCGGCTGGGATGGACGTACATATAATAGATGGTGGGTTTCACTTGTTTTAACAGCGCGATTACCCAGGTAAAAGGCTACTATTGCGGTAACAAATAAGGCGGTTGCGAAAAGGGTCCAACTCAACCAAAATTTATTGCTGGTCGCCGGTGTTGGCTTTTCCGTTTGTTGGTCCATCCGATCGAGGATGCCTTTTTCCATATTTTGCCAACTCAATTCCGGAGGAAGAGTGCTTTCTTCGCGAAGCGTTTTTTTCAATTTGTATTTATCTGAATTCATACTTCAACACATTGTAGTTGTTAAAAATATGGTTCCTTATCCAGGAAAGAGATCTCATCAATTGAGATCTGGAAGTTTCCTGTGTAATGTTGAGCATAGCGGCTATTTCTTTGTGGTCGTACTCATCAATCACATAAAGTAAAAATACTGTCCTGTAACCAAGGGGCATTTTTGAAAGCAGGCCTTCCAACTCAGCCCTTGTGAGGTTGTTAAAGCCCGATAAGTCAGATTCACTGATCTCAGTATAGAGTTCGAGATTAAATGTCATTTTCTGGCGATAATTTTTTCTTAAAAAAGAAATACACTGGTTAACGGCCAATCTGGATATCCATGTTTTAAATCCTGATTTGTTTGCATCATAGTTTTTAATGGATACAAAAAGAGTGGCGAAAATTTCCTGCATAACATCTTTTCTGAAAACCTCATCACCTATGTAGTTTCGCACAATGGCATAGACATAGGGAGCATACTCCTCATAAAAGGATTGAAATGCACCGGCATCTCTATCAACTAGTTTTTTTATGAAGGTCTGATCAGTCATATTGCAAAATTAGGCAGGCAGGATTTGGGTCCCACCTGCCACTTAACGCGATTTCTATTGATTTTTATTCATTTTTAATGACAATTCACCAATAAATTGAAAATATCATCCAAGCTATTGAAAACCACTTCCGTATTATCTTCATTTTTCTTGACCTTGACAGGGAATATCAATTTATAGCTTTCTCCATTTTGATTAAATGCATATTCCAATAACTGGCTTTGATTTTGAATATTCACTACGGTTCCCTGCACGCTCAGTGGTATACATTGAACAGGAAATAAAACTGTGTAACAAGGCTGTGTACCTAAGCTATCCATGGTACCTATCGCCAGGATTTGTACTTCATTGAGATTGGGATCTACAATGGTGTTGCATGCTGAAACCAGTTCGTTTAACTCCTCAGCTGAGCCCGCAGTAAGCACCTCATTGTTTTCATTTTTCAATGTGATGGGGTAAACAAAATCTGCCATGTTACCTTCGATCAACACATTGGCAAACTCTTGTCCTGAGTTTACAACTTGTGTTGAACCATTGACAAGACTTACCGTGATGGGGAATTGGATGGTATAACAGGCAATGCTTTCAAAGTTGTCTTCTCAGTTGATAACCGTATCACAAGGCATACCACCGCATGATATCAGGGCATTGAATAATTCATCAATATTGTTGACCGTTATGTTGGCGCTGCCATCCACCGGATCCAGGGTCATGGGGAAAACAAAGAAACAAACTTGTTCGGCCACAGCAGCCAGAAATTCGGACTCTCCATTGATGGTCAGCAAAGAGCCATCTTCTTTTTTGAGGGAAATGGGATACACCAGGTTATAACAGGATGTTTCTCCATTGATGAGATAGGCTGGAAAGTCTCCATTCTCCCAGCCCCCTGAAGGGGTACAAGAGGCAAAAGCTGCTGCCAGTTCATCAATATTGTTTACTACGGTACCGGCGCCCAGACTATCGAGCAGGGTGATGGGGTATACGTAGTCAACAATTACTACATTGGTATTGGTGCTATCGAAAAGTGCGTAAAAGTCGTCGTCGTCATTAACAAGATGCAGACCACCCTGATCGTCTTTTAATGTAAATGGGTATTCGATAGTAAAACATCCCAGCTCAAGTCCTTCGGCGTTGGTTGATGCCACAGCGCGACTCATCAGATCGTTGATAACTTTTACTTTGGGCAGGGGTGCTTCTTCTTTGGTGAGGTTACTGTCTATGTTGTCTTTATTACAAGAAGCCATTACCAGAGCGAGGGCAAGCAGTAAAAAGCTGATAAAACCTGTTTTTTTCATGTTGTGATTTTTGTATTGTGAAAAGTTGATAATTAAATCAACAGCGCTGTTGTAAATAGATATTCGCTGCAGGGTACCAAAACGTTGCACATGTTTAAAAAAATTTATAAATTATTGATTTTCAATATTTTTTAAACTTTTATTTGCAACACCTATATTCCAATTTATATTTTATAAGAGTTTATTTTATAGAATATAGTATTATAAGAATTGACAGACACAATATATTGTATTATATTTGTCAATATTATTAAAACTCAAACTCAAACATTTAACATGAAAAGTATTTTAAAATTACCAGTATTTCCATTCAATGTGCTAATTATTTAAATCCATGTGAAAGAGTTAATTAATAGTAATTGAAATTTTCAAACTGGAGAATGAACAATTTATTTGTAAGATAAAAATTCTAAGTTATCATATATGATTAAATATTATCTGTTTATTCCTTTCATTTTTTCAATAAGTGTAAATTTTGGTCAACTTCCTCAGAAATCGTGGAGCCCAATAGAATTCAATTCTAAAGAACCTCTTTGGCAAAATACTCTGTATGATGAATATGCAAAATCTGATTCAACAGACGGTTATAATAAATTAGAGTTTTGGTTCGACGATGTTATTATTTTTAACAACTCAATAATCACTTATTCATATATTAAATCGAAGGATATTGAAGGAGGATTTATTCAAAGAACTGATTTAAGTAGTGGTGAAACTATTTGGAAAAATAGATTTGATTACATTTTGGACGGCAAGCAGAAAGGCCCTAAATCTATGTTTCTTAATAAGTATAATAATGTAGAAATCATTGGTAATGTGAGTTTAGACTCATTTTCTAAGAATAGGTTTTTACCTTTTGGTGTAAGAGATGATCGCACTGTTTTTTTTAGAAAGATTTATGATGTAAATAGTGGCAAGTTGATTTATAATTATGAGGCTAATGAAGATACGGGACTAATGATGTCATATTCAATTGCCGGTGGATCTCGTCATACACGAATGTATAAAAATGAAAGTGAAGAAAATATTAAGATTATCAGAAACCCACTTATAAACGGAAGTCAAGCCCTGCAAATGGTTGAAATTGATACTTTTGGGGTTCCTTTAACCTATTCTGATACGTTAAAAATTACTGGATTAGTGAGGGCTATTTTGAAGGATGATTCTACATTGATTGCATTGACTTCAGATAGTCAGCGAATTGTTTTACAGTATTTTGATGAAAAATTTAAGACTAAAAAAATAAAAAAATTACCAAAAGAAATATCCTCTGATAACTATGGAATAAAATCATACGACCCAATTGAAAAGACCTTTTTTATTGTATCTCAAATATTTAATATAAATAGTATTGATAGTTTTGTAGAATTTAAAATTTATAAAATAAGTACAGAAGGACAACTTTTGGGTGAGTGGTCATTTTTTTCTTATAAAAATCATATTCTGAATATTCTCAATTATGGTGATGATGTATTTGTGTTTAATTACGAAAATAGTGTGGAAAAATCAGATAGTGTCTCTACAATATCAATAAGAAAGGCCAATGAAGTTGGCACATTTGATAAAATTTACAATCTTGAACTTACGGACGAAGACAAAATAGTTTTTGTAATGCATTCGTTTGTCAATAATGAAAAAAACCTTATTTTATTACTGGATGAAAGTTCATTATATAAGGATGCTAATAATTCTTATGCTGTTGATAAGTACGCAAATGCTCTTACTTTAATGGCCTTTAGTGATTTAGAGTTACCATTTATTTTATCGACCAAAAAGGAGCTTACTCAAAGTTATTTAAAAATTCAACCCAACCCATCTGATGTTTTTAATTTTTACTCTGATGTCTGTATTGAAAAAATTGAAGTTTATAATTCTTACGGTCAGACTATTAAAAATATTTCCTTTAACAGTGAAAGTGGAATGTTTGATTTAAGTGACGTTAGCAGTGGTGTATACTTTATAAAGGGGTTTACATGTCTTAAAAGAATAGTAAACTATAAAATTATTAAAATTTAATGTAGGTTATTAAATTCTTTTATGGTGTATAGTTTTGAGTTTAAATTGATTTCAGTTTTGCCGTAAAATGCCTCAATATAGGCGCTTCCTCCACAATTTGTAAGCCCTTGTAACTTTCTCTTTTTTGATAAACCGCTATAATAACCTCTGCTACATAGTCAATATGGCTTTGGGTATAAACCCTGCGTGGGATGGCCAATCTTACCAGCTCAAGTGCAGACGGTATCAATTGACCGCCATCATCGTATTTACCAAACATCAACGATCCGATTTCCACACATCTCACACCGCCTTCCAAATACAAGGCACAGACCAAGGCTTGTCCGGGGTATTGTTCAACCGGAATGTGGTCCATAAACGATTTGGCATCCAGGTATACGGCATGTCCACCCGAAGGCACCATTACAGGCACGCCGGCTGCCACCAGCTTTTCGGTGAGGTATTCCATGCTCCTGACCCGATAGTGCAAATAATGTTCATCGAGCACTTCCTCCAAACCAATAGCGATGGCTTCCAGGTCTCTGCCGGCAAGGCCTCCGTAAGTTGGGAAACCTTCGGTAATTACCAACAGATTTCTGCACTGGGTAGCCAGCCATTCGTCATTCATAGCCAAAAATCCGCCAATATTGGCAAAGGCATCTTTTTTGGCGCTCATGGTACATCCATCAGCCAGGGCAAACATTTCCTGTGCAATCGATTTTACTGACCGGTTTTCAAATCCTTTTTCTCTGGTTTTAATAAACCATGCATTTTCGGCAAACCTGCAGGCATCGATATAAAAGCGGATATCATTCTTTTTACAGATCTGACTTACCTCTTTGATGTTTTGCATGCTTACCGGCTGTCCTCCCCCTGAATTGTTGGTCACCGTCATGATCACCATGGCGATGTTTTCTTTTCCATGGTTCTCGATGGTTTTCTCCAGCGCTTCAACATCCATATTGCCTTTAAAAGGCGCTGGGATGTTAGGGTGCTTGCCTTCTTCGCAAACCAGGTCGATACCTTCTGCACCGGAAAATTCGATGTTGGCTCTGGTGGTATCAAATAGGGTGTTGCTGATAAAAATTTTACCCTGGCCGCCGGTAATACTGAAGAGAATTTTTTCAGAGGCCCGTCCCTGATGGGTAGGTATGATAAAAGCCATGCCGGTAAGGTCTTTTACGGTTTTTTCAAACCTAAAAAAACTGGGACTACCCGCATAGGATTCGTCGCCCCGCATCATGCCGGCCCATTGCTCGCTGCTCATGGCACTGGTACCACTATCCGTGAGCAAGTCGATGATTACATCGTCTGAATGCAACAGAAAGGGATTATAATAGGCAGCCTGAAGGAGATTCTTTCTTTGTTCCGGGGTAGTAAAGTGGATAGGTTCGACGGATTTAATCCTGAAAGGTTCAATGATGGTTTTCATAATACTGGTTTAAATATCAAAAAATGGATTCAACTGGGCAGAATGTTGCTCAGCTGGGCTTTCTGATGATATTTTTCCAGATGTTCACGAGCGCAAATTAAAGGCATAACGCCTAAAAAAGAGATGACGACAAGCTGATCTGGCTGTCGTCATCCCATGATAAAAATCATTTTTACAAATTAACAGACTGATCTTTGGGAATCTTGACCTTATAGGTGAGCTTCTTTTTAATCTGTTCACCGGGTTTCAGGCTTAGTTTCCATTCTACAATTCCGGTTTGAGCATCGAGTTTTCCACCCGATAAATCATCCACTTCCACTTCTATATCATCAGATGTACTTAGCGGAATCTGATCAATGAGGGTCACCTCAATAGCCGTGGTTTTATTATTTTTTATACTCAACTCCCAGCCTTTCTGCAATTGTTTTTTGGACGACAGGAAAGATGTTTTCTGGTATTCTTTCACCTTTTCACGTTTGACAGCCACCGCAATATCCGGACCCAGTGACAGTGCGAGGGTATCAGATACTTCGTTCATATTGAGATAGGTGTCTCCCAAATAAGTGTCTTCAACAAACAATTTTACGGCTCCGGATGACAGATTGTATTGATCCCATTCTGTAATTTCTGCCATCAGGTACACTTTATTATCGAGTCCTGGCACCGCTTTGTAATGATATTTGGCAGGTATATCATACGATTTTAAGTGGACTTCATGTAAATTGTTGTCTGCGGGTATGCTGGTTTTCTCGGCCAGGGTGTATTCTGTAAAAGTGAGATTTTCTCTGGCACTGGCCTCGGGCAAAACAGCCACTTCGTCTAACATAGCTTCTTCTTTTGCCGGTCGGGCATTGGACCGCACTTGAGCCGAGGCAGCTCCCAGGGCATAATTGTTTTTTTGATAAATGGGATTAAAATATAAGAACCAAGGATTGACAACCGGTGCCACTGTATTGTAGGAAGGGTCTCCGGTGGTGAGCGACATAGATACTTGCTGCCAGTCTTCTCCGGTATACTGGTTGATTTTTGCTTTTTGTATCAAAGCCATAGGGGCTGTCAGCCCTGTTACCCTGGCCTCAAAATGGGTGGTCCAGGTGGCACGGGGGTCAAAATAAATGAGTTTGATGACGGCCTCTCCCGGTGTGGATGCATACAAATCAACAACCACTTCTCCTGTGTGGCGATTGCCATTGACCTGGGTCCATTCATTGATCTGAGCCTGGATTTTGGCAATGGTTTTGTAGTTTTCTTCCTGCCTTCTTTTGCTGTCCAACATTTTTTGTTTTACCTCCAACAGCCGGTTTCTGTACACATCGGCAATGGCTGCCAATTGGGCTGCGGTTACGCCCGCATTTTCTCCTCCCAATTTTTTATTGGCTTGAATCAGGCCTTCTTCTTCTTTCCAGGTATCATAGATTAATTGTTCGTTTTCAGCTTTATCCTGCAAAAGTTCAAGTTGTTTTTGTAAATTCAGGTATTCAGGGCGGGCACTAAAATCCTGGATGTGATTGTCGCGGTAACTCACCCCGTTGATCATTGCTTTGCCGGATATGCTTACCCTGATAGAGGATACATCAAAACCGGCAGGCAGTTCGCCCAAAACAATGGTGTTTTCACCCTGTTTTAGGGTCAAACCGGCTTTTCTCACCAATTGTGCTCCATTGCGGAATAGAGTGACATTTTCTATTTTGGAAGGCAGCGTATTACCTGCAAATACCCCTGAAATTAACAAAGTCAGAAAGGCAATAATGGAAATTCGTTTCATGCAAAGGTCTTTTCTTAATAACGAGGCTAATTATAGGCTGTTGTTTAAAGTTTTGTTAATAAGACAATTTGGAACAAGTAACACGAGATTTTGCCAGGAATTCTGACCCTATCCCAACGCGATCTGAACTTTTGTCGTTTTAATAAAAAACAAAATCTATATGCGAATCTTATTTGCCATTTGCCTGCTTGTCTTGATCTCTTGTTCCAAAGATGATAATGAAACCTGTTCTTCCAAGGGGTTTCAAGGAACCTGGATATGGGATAAATCCGTCGGGGGCTTTGGCGGTTGGACCGATACACCTCAATCCAGCGGAAAAACAAAAAAAGTGGTGATCGATGATTTGAATTTTAAATGGTACGAAAATGATCAGTTGATCAAAGATTTGCCTTACGATTTTAATCTGTCAGATAAAGCTGTATTTGGCACAGAAGAAAAAACGTATGTTATTCTCGGAGACAGCACCCAATATTCTGTAGAATTAAAGGGCGATAGCCTGGTATTAATAGACTGGTGTTACGATTGTTTTTACCACCATTTTCATCGCCAATAAAAGGAAAACAAAGACATCCCTTTTACATGCCTTTCCATTTGATATTGCATCCTCCTGATGGATACTGGGGCTCAGGTGCAGGCTGATTGAGCAACAAGGCGTCCAGCGCTGCCCGTAAATCACGTCCGGTCAAAGGCTTGTCATTTTTGGGTCGCGACTCATCGAGTCTGCCTCTGTAATATAGCTTGTTATCTCCGTCAAAAAGGTAAATATCGGGTGTGCAGGCAGCATCATAGGCCTTGGCTACCTCCTGACTTTCATCATATAAATAGGGGAAAGGATATTGCAACACCTTGGCAACGATCGACATTTTATCGGGGGCGTCTTCGGTGTACTTTTCAGCATCGTTGGAAGATATGGCCACAAATCCAACACCTTTTGCCTTATATTCAGTGCCAATAGCAACCAATTGGGCATTGACATGGATGACATATGGACAATGGTTGCAGATAAACATGACCACCGTTCCTTTTTCTCCTCTGATTTGGTCAAAAGACAACATATTGCCGCTCACCGCATCCGGCAATAAAAAATCCGGAGCAGTGGTACCGAGGGGCAGTAGGGTAGATTCAGTATATGCCATAAAGCTTATTTGTTATATTCGAAAAAGTTGGTAAATTTAGTCATTATATTGTGATCCTTATGTCTTCATTAATTAAGATATAAGCCAAGGGAAGCATCCCGGATCCAATAATCGTTATTCAAATAAAAGGCAATGGCTAAATGGATATTCGTCATTTTTCTGTTTGTGGCAAAGGTGCCGACTTGCCTGGCACAGGAATTTCTGCAAATTGAGGTACAAAATGATCCGGAGACTGTGAAATATAGTCTGGGTCAGAAAATAGTGATCAAAACCAAACAAAATGATGAGTGGCAGTCTATCGTTATGCGCAAATTTATATATGAGACCGGAACCATTTTGTATGATCAGGGCATGGTGCAGGTTGATGACATTATAGCCGTTCGGGATACCAGGCCGGGTGTTGCTGCCCTTTCAATAGCACTGACCACATTTGGCGGCGCATGGCTGGGATTTGGTCTGGTTAGTCAGGGTTTGGACAATAAAGCAGAATTTGGCACAAGGGAAATTGTCATTGGTGTAGCAGCGCTGGCCACAGGTTGGGGCGTAAAAAAAGCGTTCTATAAAAGGGATTACAACATTGGCAAACGATACAAACTCAGGCTCATGGATTTGAGGATGAAATGAGGGATGCTTATTTCTTTTTATCTAATGTTTCTGACAAACAATTTTGAATTTCACCGGGCTCAAACCCCTTTTGGGCCAGGTAATTAAATAGTTTTTGTTTCAATTCCAGGCCACTGGCGGATAGCAATTCTTTTTTCTTTAATAATGTTTTTAAAAGCAGTTTTTGGTATTCATCTTCTTCGATGGTAACCATGGCTTTTTGTATGTTGTAATTGGAAATTTTATGTTGTTTGAGTCCGGCGAGAATTTTAATCCTACCCCAGCCATTTATTTTAAATTTTCCACTTACATAAGCTTTGGCAAACCGCAATTCGTTTATAAAATTTTCGGTGATAAGTTCAGAAATAATAAGGTCAATATCATCTCCGTAAATGCCCCTTTCTATGAGTTTGGTTTTCACCTCCTCATGCGATCGCTCCTGAATGGCACACCATCTTTTCAATTCTGTAAGTGCCTGATCAGGAGTCCATCTGTTTTTTTTAATCACGTAATTATCGGTTTATATTATGATAAATGTAATAGATTTACTGCAAAAATCATATGAAAAAGTCACAGATCAAACTGGCGCCCAATTATTTTGATCGCTATATCCAAAAAATTCCTGACATCAGCTGGAGGGAGGCATTGAGAACACACGGTCCGGATATGTATGAAATGGCTGATGATATATTACTGAAAATAGGAGATAGGGTTTATGAAGAAAACAAATGGACCATCAAGCAAATCATACAACATGTTATTGACACAGAGCGCATCATGTATTATAGGGCATTGAGTTTTGCCAGAAGGGATGCGGGTCCCTTACCGGGATTTGATGAAAATCTTTTTGCCGATAACGCAAAGGTAAATCACCGGTCTTTGCTCAATATTTTGGATGAGTATAAACTGGTAAGGCAATCCGGGGTAATGTTGTTTGAATCCTTCACTGAAGAAGATATGCTGGCAACGGGAAGTGCCAATAATATTGAACTTTCCACACTCTCATTGGCCTTTATAGTGGCAGGTCATGCCGTTCATCATATGGAAGTAATCAGAGACCGTTATTTCCCATTGGTTCGCTGATATGGACTTGTATAGGGAAGAAAAAACATCCATTATAATTGAAGGGCATCCATTCGATTTATTGCAGATATCCAATATTGATGAAGTATTTGATGCGTTGATTTCACTCCCCGATTCCGACATTCAGAAGTCAGATGAGCGAATACCCTATTGGACCGAAATATGGCCATCGGCTTTGGCATTATCCCGGTTTATTATTCAAAATGAAGCATACATTAAAGATAAAAACACCCTTGAAATTGGTGCGGGACTCGGCCTTCCATCCCTGGCAGCTTCCTTGTTTACCAAAAAAGTCATTTGCAGCGATTATTTACCTGATGCACTGACATTTGCCCGAAAAAATGCAGAACTCAACAAGATTGATTCGATTGACTACGCTGTCATAGATTGGAGAGCGTACGATGCTAATCAGACATATGATATTATACTGGCCTCAGATATTGCCTATGAAAAGCGCTTTTTTGAAGACCTGCCCCGCAGTCTAAAAAGCATGATGCACCCCAATAGCCATGTTTGGTTATCTGAGCCGGGCAGGCATTTTACAGAACCCTTTATAGCAGATTTAAAAAATCATTTTGATATAAAAAGTTATCCCCTTCCACAAGAATGGAGGGGGACAACTTTCCAAACCTCAGTGCATGTGTTGAGGCGCAAGGACGGATGAATACACCAGATATTTTTATATCACGGAGTTTGTTCCTTTATAAGTAAATTTTATTTCTTTTTACCTTTTGGATGCACAAGCTTCATTTCATTGATCAAATGGCCGGCACCGGCAAATTTGTCTATGATAAACAGAATGTATCTTGCATCGACCATAATGTTACGGCAAATGCTGGGATCATAGTTGAGGTCACTCATGGTGCCTTCCCATACCCTATCGAAATTAAGGCCAATGAGATTTCCATGGGCATCTATAGCCGGACTACCTGAATTGCCGCCGGTGGTGTGGTTGGACCCAATGAAACAAACAGGTATCTTGCCACTGGCATCAGCATATTTGCCATAATCCTTTTTTTCGTGCAAGGATTTCAATTTTGCGTGGACGTCAAATTCGTAATCACCGGGAATGTACTTTTCCAGGACGCCATCAAGGTAGGTATAGGGCAGGTAGTTTACGCCATCACGAGGCTGGTATCCCTGTACTTTTCCGTAAGTTACTCTCAGTGTTGAATTGGCATCAGGAAAAAATTTCTTTTCCGGAAACAGCTCCATTTGGGCTTTCATATAGATGGCTTGCAAACTATCTATTTGTCGTTTGTTTTTTTCAAAGCCCGGATTTACCTTGCTCCTTAATATATCATTCCATTCGTTGGCAATTTGATACATGGGGTCTGCCTTGATGGCTTCTGTTGCCGTTTTTGGATCCTGATTCAATAAAACCATGGCCTTGTCTAATGTGGTAAACGGACTTTTGCTATAGAGTTCACTTGCCAGGGTTTGCATGTCTGTATTATTTACGGTTGCAGGCAGGTATACACTGTTGAGATCTTTTTTACAAATATTCATCAAGGCCACAAAAATTTCCTGATCTATATCTGCGGAAAAGTCTTTATAAAAGTCGCTGAGGAATTCCATCAGTCTTTCCTTCATCTTGAAGTAATCTTTCTCACCACTTTTTTCATAAGTCTGCACCAGGTTTCTGGCACTGCCCATGAGCCTCATGAGTTCAATATTTCTGTTGGGGGCTTCACTGAAATAGTCCCTTACCAGGCTTGCTTCAAGGTTGCTGGTATACAACTTATCGAATTGAGAAAGCATGCCGGTATATTTACCTGCCTTATTGGCGCGCTTTTCAAATTCTGCTTCAAAACTTTGTTTCTTTTCGACAGCATGGGTTGATTTTAAACCCTTTGCTTCGCCAATCCATTTTTTCCAGTAATTGGCTATGGTGGCGTATTTGGCTGCATATTGTAGTCGTGTCGACTCATCTTTGCGCATGTATTTGTCCATGATCTTTAATGCGGCGTCTCGGATGGCAATCTTGGCCGGATCCGAATTTTCCATGATTTGTTTGACAGCTATGGAAGGCAAATATTCATCTGTACGTCCCGGAAAGCCAAAGACCATCGTAAAATCGCCTTCTTTTATGCCATCCATTGATACCGGAAGAAAATGTTTGGGTGTAAAAGGTTTGTTGTTTTGAGAAAAGTCTGCGGGCTCATTGTTGGGTCCTGCGTAAATTCTAAACAATGAAAAGTCGCCGGTATGCCTTGGCCAAACCCAGTTGTCGGTATCGGCTCCAAATTTGCCTATAGACTCCGGTGGCGTGCCTACTAAACGCACATCATTATATCGAACCATAAAAAAGGCCAGGTATTGGTTGCCTGCAAAAAAGGGTTTGATCTCAAGTTCATGGAACTTATCCATCTCGTGTTTTTCCCTGTAGTTTTTCATATTGATATCGATCACAGACTGTTTCAAAGCAGCCGACATCTCCGGCTTTACGCCATCCAACATTTCAGCAGACACATCTTCGATGCGTTCAATAAATCGGGCGAACAGGCCCGGATTCGGCAATTCTTCTGACGTGGATTTTGCCCAGAAGCCGTCCCTCAGGTAGTTTTTTTCAATACTCGAATGAGACTGAATATTTTCGTAGCCACAGTGGTGGTTGGTGAGCAAAAGCCCTTGATTGGAAATCACTTCTGCCGTACAAAATCCGCCGAAATGAACAACTGCATCTTTCAATGATCCTTTGTTGACACTGTATATGTCTTCTGCCTTGAGCTTCATACCCATGGATCTCATCTCTGATTCATTGAGCATCTTGAGTAAGTGCGGAAGCCACATGCCTTCGCCGGCAAATGAAAAAGTTGTAAAGAACAGCAGTAGCGAAACAATCGTTGATTTCATGATATTAAATTAGGCCACAAAGATAGGAAAATGTGCTCCTTTATTGGGAGGCAGAAAAGAAAAAGCCACCCGGAGGTGGCTTTTCATCAGGATATAGTTGTTGAAGCCGACTATTTGTCAAGCCAGAAATTTACCGGTAAGGTCATTTCAGCTGCCACTGCTTTCCCATCTTTTTTTCCGGGAATCCATCTTTCCGGCAATTGATTCATTTTGGAAAGGATTCTTGCTACCTCATCACCCGTACCGTCACCCGGTTCTTCTTCGATGACGATGTTTTCGATGTATCCTTCTTTGTTTACCGTAAATTTAGCAATACACCTGCCCTGGGTCTTGTTTTTACGGGCTTTTTCCGGATACTTCATTTCTTTTGAGACAAAACTCATCATTTTTTGATTGGAACACTGGTTTTTTTCCTCCAAGGAGCCGCTTCCCTCACAACCAGGAAATCTTGGCAGCTCATCGGCCTGGTCGGCGATTATTACTTTTCCGTCTTTGCCTCTCTTAGCGGGAGGTGGAGGAGGGGGAGGGGGTGCCGGAGCTACCTCTACCGCTGCAGCGCCTTGCGCAACCACCGTTACGCCCGACAAAACAAAGGGTGGAGGAGGTGGTGGTGGCGGTGCGATGGGTTTGTCTGTAGAAGACCTTCTAGAAGGAGGTGGAGGCGGTGCAGGAGGCATCATAGGTTTGGGAGCAGGAATGGTATCGGTGGCAATCCAATAATTTTTTTTGACAGCTTTGTCGGGAGCTGAAAAAGAGGAAAACACCAAAGCCAATATACCCAGCATCAAAGGTGAAAGCAAATAGAAAAGCAGCTGTTTGCGGTCACTGCGGTTGTGGTTGAGCATTTGTATACGATTTTTAATTTGTGACTGATAAAATGGGCTGACAAAGCCGGGCTCCTTCCATTCTGTATAAGGAGAAATGAGCATTTTTACATAGGACTCTAATGAAAATGACTTAGAAACCTCTTGATCGGCAAGGTATTCGTGGGTTTCTTTCAATGCTTTTTTATAAAAACGAAGTAAGGGTTGAAACCAAAAAATACAATTCAATACCTCCAGACACAACAGGTCAAAACTATGACCCATTCTAATGTGCATTTTCTCGTGTTCAATAATAGGCTGGAGGCTTCGAAAATCGCTGTTTTGAGTGGATAAAAAGATCCATCGGAAAAATGAAAAAGGTGTCCTTACTTTTTCATTCCGAATGATAACATAGGCACCATATTCTTCTTTTATACCACCTTGATGCAGCAATCGGATGGTATATAATCCGTAAACGAGGCGCACAGCGAAAAAGGCCAGTCCTATAAAATACAAGGACCATAACCAGGTATAGGAAGGGTTTTCAATGGCCAGTGGTTTTGTGCCGATATGGATTTCCGGCAACATACCATAAATAATGGCTTTTGTGTCCGGACTTGTCCAAGGCATGATTAAATTACCCAGATAAGTTGCGCCAAGTCCAAACAGCAAGGTAGAAAGTAGGTACCAGCGATTCAACGCAAAAAAAGTGGTCTTCCTTAAGATAATGTAATACAAAACCAAGGATGCTGCCCAGACAATGGCACTCTGAAAAAGGAAGGTAATCATGATTTGTATTTATTTTTAATTTCTTCGAGATCTCTCAGACTGAGGTCGTTTTCTTTTACCAAAAAAGAAACCAACTCGTTGATAGATCCTTCAAAATAATTGGCAACCAGTTTTTTTAAAGAAAAACGAGTGTACGTCTTTTTGTCGATAGCGGCATAATACTCATGTGTTCTGCCATAGGTCTTGTGAATGACAAAGCCCTTTGTTTCCAAGATGCGAATGATCGAAGAAATGGTGGAATGCGGTGGTCTGGGCTCTTCCATTTTTTCAATGAGCTGACTAACGGTTGCAGGCCCATAATCCCAGATGTACTGCATAACTTCTTCTTCTGCTTTGGTTAGTTTTGAAAGTGACTGATCCATAATTTCAACTAATAATGCAAATATATAACGTATATATACGTTATACAACTAAATTATACAATAATTTAAAAAAAACTTACAAACAAATATTTAAACACACTTTTTATAAATGATTTAAAATATAATTCTGAAAATGGCAAATAAATGCACACTTTCAGAATTTTGTTTTGATTTTCGTTAAAAACAAAACAGCTTCAGGCCATAAAATGACCTATTTGATAAGAAATTTACGGATGAAAATCCATTTTAGTAGATACGAGGGGAAGGTTAACGTTGGTTATCAATGCTTTGCTATTATCCAATTAACAGGGAACTTAGCAATTAATCCATGTTACGATTTCCAGCGATTGTAACGATCCAATAGCAGTCCATCGAGTTTTTTAATATAGTTACTCATTTTATCCTTGATAAATAGAGAAGCCAGGCCTTCAAGGATGTTTCTATTGTATTTATTGGGGAAATGAGAAGGCATGTTATCTCCGTTAGGAGCGTAAATTATAAAGCTATCGTCGGTATTGCCTCTGCCACATAGCAAATAAAAATCTGTTTCCATAGAAATGGAAGGATCAACAATGCCCTGATCATTTAAAAAAATACCGGCATCCCTGCCGTTTGCCAGTTTTTTTTGATCAAAATCATGGATAAAAACCACTTTTGAAAACCGGTAAGCACTCTTAAAAGCCCGTATTACATTTTTTTTATACTGTTCGCGGTCTTCAAGATGATCTTTGAGTAATTGAGAGAGTGATTTTTTCTTTTCTTCCGAGGTCTTGGGATCCTGTATGGTTTTTTGAAGCAAATCCGCTTTGTTTTTGTTCATGTATATCCTTACTACCAGGGTACCCTCATGCAATTTATTCAATTGCTCAGCTGCTGTGGAAATGGACAGCTGTGCATCGTTTTGAGCAATGGCAATGGATCCAATGCTGACAACAAAAGACAAAATCATTACCGATAAAAAAATCTGTTTCTTCACTTCTTAACTAAATATGGGTATGCTATAGAATCTTCGGCAAGTTATCATTTTTTGCTAAAACGACTGATTTTGGCCATAGTTTGTGATGTCGGATATACATCAAAGCGCAATATTTCCAAAAAAGTCCAATTTTTCTCATCTTTGGAGCCCTGATTGTTGTTAACCAAATAAACCACCACCAAAATGAATTTTTTCATTTCTGAAGAGCAAATGGCTGTAAAGGAAGCAGCCAGAGATTTTACCCAGCAAGTATTGCTTCCAGGCGTCATTGAAAGGGATAAAAACATGAAATACCCCAAGGAAGAAGTCCAGAAAATGGCTGAGATGGGATTTTTGGGCATGATGGTCGATCCTCAATACGGCGGCGGCGGTATGGATACCTTGAGCTATGTGTTGGCCATGGAAGAAATTTCAAAGGTCGACAGCTCTTGTTCTGTGATCATGTCGGTCAACAATTCTCTGGTGTGCTGGGGACTTGAGACATATGGTACTGAAGAACAAAAATCCAAATACCTCACCAAATTATCGACCGGAGAATGGATCGGTTCATTCTGTTTGTCGGAGCCTGAAGCCGGCAGTGATGCTACCAGTCAGCGCACTACAGCTATTGACATGGGTGATCATTACCTGCTCAACGGCACCAAAAACTGGATTACCAATGGAGGAACCAGCAGCATTCATCTTGTCATTGCCCAAACATATCCGGAAAAAGGCCACAAAGGAATCAATGCTTTTATTGTGGAAACCAGCTGGCCGGGCGTAAACATTGGCGCCAAAGAAGACAAACTGGGCATCAGGGCTTCTGACACCCACACCATTATGTACACCGATGTGAAAGTACCTAAAGAAAACCGAATCGGAGAGGACGGCTTTGGTTTCAAATTTGCCATGAAGGTGTTGAGTGGAGGTAGAATAGGAATAGCGGCACAAGCTTTGGGAATAGCCGCAGGGGCCTATGAGTTGGCTGTAAAATATGCCAAAGAAAGAGAGGCTTTTGGCAAACCCATTGGACAGCACCAGGCCATTGCCTTCAAATTGGCAGATATGGCTACGGAAATCGAAGCTGCCAGATTGCTCGTGTACAGGGCAGCCATTATGAAGGATCAGGGCCTCGATTACACAACGGCAGCCAGCATGGCCAAGTTATTTGCTTCTGAAGTAGCTATGAGACATACAGTAGAGGCTGTACAGGTTCATGGAGGCTATGGTTATGTTAAAGAATACCATGTAGAAAGGTTGTTGAGAGATGCCAAAATTACCCAGATTTATGAAGGGACTTCAGAAATGCAAAGGGTCGTTATCAGCAGATCTGTTTTAGCAGGTCAACTATATGAGCCCGTATTTTTTCAGGAAGGATAAGCAGTCAATTTGGAAGGTACCATCACCATAGGGAGATTTTTTAATATCCCACTCAAATTACATTGGTCATTTGCATTGCTGCTTGCCTATGTTCTTTTTAACGTTGTCACCAATGACTCATTTGCCATTGTAGGTATTGTAGCTTTCTTGTTTTTATGCGTTGTCTTGCATGAATACGGGCACGCTCTGGTGGCTAAAAAATTCAAAGTCAACACCAGGGACATCATTCTATCACCGATTGGTGGTGTTGCCCGTTTGGAAAGATTGCCCGAAAAACCTACACAAGAGCTTATTATTGCACTGGCAGGACCGGCTGTTAACCTCTTTTTAGCATTGCTGCTCACTGCCGTATTGATCATAGTAGGCTTTGAATGGACCACAGTCTCTAATCCAGGAATCCTCACCCCGGGGCTCACCGATTATCTGGTCATTGGACTCTACATCAATGTAATGTTGTTTGGATTTAATTTGGTGCCCGCCTTTCCAATGGACGGTGGCAGGGTACTCAGATCATTGCTTGCCATCAAATTTGGCAGGAGTAAGGCTACCCAAATAGCAGGTTGGGTTGGCAGATTCATTGCATTGTTGTTTATAGCTTACGGACTTTATAATCGGGATTATTTATTTGCTTTTTTGGGTTTGTTTATCTTCATGATGGCCAGAGTTGAAATGAACGAAGTTGTCATGCTCGAAAAACTGGTCAATTTAAAAGTATCCGATTTTTGCAGATCTTCTTTGGTATCTTATCACCTGGGAGACAAAATGCAATGGGTGCTGGATAGAGCCAAGCGGGACGGAGTAATGTATGCGGTTGTACTGGATAGTCTGGGTTATGTAGCAGGCATCATCACACCGATACAATTGATCCAGGCTCATTCGGGCGAAGTCGCCGATGAATCAGTAGCTGCTTTCATGGATCCTAATCTACATTATATCAGCATCCATGAAAATTTAAAATCCGCCTATGAGTATATGCAAAAAAATCAATGCGGTCTGCTTCTGGTAAGGAATGAAAACAATGAGTTGGTATCTATGATGGACAAAGAAGCGGTTACCAGAGCTATTGGCCTTTTTTCATAAGCTGGCCTTTGAGTAAATTGAAAATAATTACCGAAAGGATTAGAATAAAATAATACGTGAAAAACCGCCAGGTTGACACGATTAGGTTGGGCAGATCTCCACTTAAATTTCCTTTAAACAAAACCAGAAAAGCAGCTTCGGCACCACCGGATGCTCCTGGGGTGGGAATGACCAGCATACCCATCCATATAATCCACTGTTTAATATACATGTCAAACCAAGTGAAAGGAATATCAAGTGAAATCAAAATTATCGCCAGGATAGTAAACTTGGTAAACCACTGGTAAAATAAAATCACAATGCTGATGGCCAGTCTCCATTTTCCTGTCTTGACCACATCCAGATAGGTTTGACCAATATCTGAAAAATAATGACGCAAGCCTGCGTTGAATCGGCTTAGGCTATATTGCCATTTTTCAGGCAGTAAGGAAATCATACTTTTTATACCCGGCCTTATTCTTTTCCAACCCATAATCAGTGTAGCCACAACAATACACAAGCCAATGAGAATGGAGGAGTGCTTTAAAAGATATTGACCCAATTGCTCAATTACATCGTGCATATACAACAAAGTGAGAACAAGACCGGTACCATAAAATATGATGTCTTCTGTGGCTGACAACAGCACCATGAATGTTGCTTTGGGTGCAGGCATACCTTTGTTCACCAACAGACCTATTTTCACTGGACCGCCACCCACAGCAGTAGGCGTGATTGCGGCCCCTATATCGTTGGCCATTACAATGGCAATGGCAGATTTAAAATTAATGGGATAATCCAACCAACGACTCCACATGACAATTCTAATGGCATGTCCCAGCCAGGGAGAAACTGCCAAAAGAGTAATGAGCACCAGGTAATACCATTTGATTTTATACAAAAGTTCAAAGGACTTCGGATCAATGGTATAAGCCAGAAAAATGGCGTGTAATCCTAATCCAATGCCAATCAGCAGAAAAAGTCGGTTGATAATTTTGTTATAGTCTCTTTCTTTGTTCATTTGCGTTGCTGTCATTTAAAATTCACTGTATCGTTCGATTAATTCCCTGTCTTTCTCCACCACTTTAATGGAGTTGATGGCCTTAGAAATTTCATCGATGATTTGTTCGTGAGGTTTACCTTCTTCCAATTGTTGCGTCAGCAACAGATTTTTCAGGCTGAAAAGACTGGCGGTGGCGATGTATCTTTTGTATTTATTCTGATCGGCATCTTTTGCAATGTCTTTGTACAATTCAATGGATTGTTTTTTGGTCACATCGCTTTGATTTAATAAATACAGATTGAAATAACTACAAAGTTCGTACATCTGATAGGGATTACTAATGGCTATTTTTTCTATAAACCAGGCGTAGTAAGCCTTATCCTGGCTTTCTGCATACAGCGCCGCAATTTTGGGTATCAGATAAGGTGTGTTTTCCTTCTCAAAGTTTTTGCTCAGTCGCAACGCCTCTTCCGGAGCCACAAAAAACAATTGTGATATGGCCTCACCAATTACATTGTACGCTTTGTCCTTTTCAATTACTTTTTTATAAATGGGCGAAAAATCAAGGTTGTTTAAACTTCCCAGTGCTCGGATGGCGCTTTCTCTCACCAGACTATGAGGGTCGTTTTCGGCCATAAATTTTATTTCGTTGGAAAATTCGGCGATCTTTCCGGACTGTGCCAATACGTTGACGGCAAAGTCTCTGAAAAAATAATAGCCATCTTTGATTGCCAATGCAATCAATTCGTCTCTGTAGGGAGAGTCATCCGCCAGCATTTGGCAGGCTTTGTATTTATCTCCAAACAAAGGAGAAAATTTAAAGGTGTTCAGCCATTGCTCTTCGGTTTTGTTCTCTTCGATGATGCCCGGGATATGGCTTTCTCCATCGAAAACCCAGGCGACTACATCTTTTTGCTTTAGTTTCAGGGTGTGGTTGCTCTCACTTTCGGAAACGATGATTCGGTGCTTTTCAACTTTTCCATCGGCATAATAAATCGCCAGATCAACGGGAATCCGCCACACATTGGAGGCTTCCTGAAAAACAGAAACCTGAAAAGATGCTGAAGTTGCATCCCAATCACCATTCACTGTCAATTCCGGATGTCCTTTTTTGTAAAACCACTGGTCGAAAAACCAATTTAAGTCTTCACCGCTTATTTCTTCAAAAGCCAGGCGCAACTCATCTCCCTCTACATCGGTGAATTCATTTTTTTTGAGGTAATACTGAAGAGAAGCAAAAAAGACGTCGTCGCCAAGATACTTTCTGAGGTGGTGCAATACCAGGCCACCCTTGTTGTAGCTATGGGCATCAAACATATCTTCTTTATTGGCATATCGGTAGTGAATCAGTGGGTGCATGCCATTGAAGGTACTGTTGATATACCCGGCCAATTCATTCGACCGGTGTTCATCGGCTTTCATTCTGCCGTACTTGTGTTCCATCCACAAGTATTCGGAATAGTTGGCAAAACCCTCGTTTAGCACAAGATTGGCCCAGCTTTCGAGGGTAACCAGATTGCCAAACCACTGATGAGATAATTCATGAGCTACAATATAATCATTGTCATTATCGATCAATTCCCTGTCTGTTTTTTGTACAAACTCCCCAAAAACCGATGCGGTTGTATTTTCCATGGCCCCCGAAACATAATCTCTGGTTACAATCTGGCTGTATTTTGACCAGGGATAATCATAGCCAAACAACCGTGTAAAAAAGGTCATCATTTCAGGTGTGTGGTTGAAAATGGCCTTGGCGTAAGGAGCATATTCTTTTTCTACAAAGTATTGAAGGGGAATTTGGTTCCACAGTTCAGATTCCACATGGTAATTACCCACAGCGATCATAAAAAGATAAGGCGCATGTGGCTTGTCCTGGATCCAGGTATCCGTCCTTGTGCCGTCGGCATTTACCTGACTTTTGGCGAGTCGTCCGTTGGAAAGTGTTACATAAGCTGTATCAACGGTCAGTGATATTTCTCCTGTACACCTTTCGTTGGGTTTGTCGATGGTAGGAAACCACTTTGAATTGTTTTCGGTCTCTCCCTGTGTCCAGATCTGCACGGGCTTTAAAGTATCCGTTTTCAACGGATTGATGAAAAACAGTCCTTTGTCAGAATGGATGGCATCGCTGCCACTTTCAACACCTTCATTGGGTTTGGCAGTATAGGAAATGCTCAACCGGATGGTATCTTTTTTGGTGAAGGCTGAGGTGCCTTTTATGATCAGAAATTCGCCGGTATTAACAAATGTATAAGGGAGTTGGCTGACCCTGTCTTTTACTTCATGGATGTCCATGCCTTTGGCATCCAGCACCAGAGAATCACGAGAGGCAAAATACGGTGTGAGATCGAGCTCTGCTTTCCCCATAACCCATTGTCTGTGATAATTGAATTTCAAATCCAGTTTGGTATGGATCAGGTCAAAATATCGGGAAGCCGAAGGACGGTAAGGTAGTTTGGGATCATCTTCTTCCATAAACCGGGGGTCGTTCCCATTTATGGTCAAGGTGTCGAGAATTTCAGTTTCCATCACATCATCGATGGGTACTACAAGTGGTTTTGATGTCTTGCAAGCCAATACAAAGCTCAGGGTTAAAAAAGCAAGAAGTTTGAATTTGTTCAATGTGTAGTTTTTAAGCAGGTGCAAAGATGCAAAATCATTTGTTGTCATTAGCGTATAGATGCAGATTGGTCGTTCTGAGAGGGTATATAATGTTGGTCAATTGGCAATAGATATTAACGACTTTACTGTTTTTTCGTTTGCAAAAACCCCGCCAAACATAAGGATTTGAAAATAATGTTGCTTTTATACTGATGGATAACCCAAAATAACCGGTCTGAATCCAATGTTATTTGGGCATTTGATCTATGCGGATGTAGTGTGGATTTAGGTTTTGATTCTTGGGTCGGCCCACCTGTAAATGAGATCCCCCAAAGCATAAAGTAGAATCGTAATGCACAGGGTCAACAGACAGATGCCATAAACTACGGCCCAGTCGCCGCTGTGGATGGAATCATTGAGCAATCTTCCCATGCCCGGAATGTTGAAAACAACTTCAAAAACCAGGCTTCCGGCTATGGATGCAGGCAGGCTGTTGAACAATAAGGTGATGAGCGGAAGCATGGCATTGGGCAGGGCGTGTGCGAAAATAAGTCGGTTTTCGGAAGTGCCTCTGGTGACAAGGGCGTCCATAAAGGGTTCCTGAAAAACCATTTCCAACTTTGAACGAATCAATCGGGTTAGCAGCGCCACATCCTGGAGGGTAAGACAAAATATTACCGGTGCAATCTTACCCAAAAACAGAAAGGTGAGCGTTAACCCACTTTCGGTTCCGTCTTCGATGTAAAGAGGGGTATAGAATATGGGCATACCATATTGCGGGCCTGTAAAAAAAATCAGGACAAGCGTTGCCAGCCAAAAACCTGGAACAGAATACAGGGCATGCAGCAGGGTTTGAAATATACGATCCAATATGCTGCCTTTTTTCTTCCACATAATGACTGCCAGGATAACAGAAATGGCCAACGCAAGAACCAGATTGAAAAACACAATGGAAAGGGTCCATTTAAGGGCATTCGCTATTTTGGTTACTGCAGGTAAGCCATCTTTGGCAGAGGAGCCCCAATCTCCTTTGATGATAGATGTCAGATAACGGTGGTACTGATTGTGAAAGCCATTCCAGTGCAGGACGGGATAAGAGAATGACTTTTTTGCAAGGGCAAGCGTATCGATGGGTTTTGTTGAAACTCTGATACCACTGCAGTCCAACCCCCTTTTTTCAGCATCTTCGATCCATTGCCTGTCCCTGAAATGAGCAAATTGCCTCTTATTGTGGCAATGGGTAGAAGGCAGGATTTCGAAATAAAATAAAGGCAGGTTTTCTTTCAGCTGGTAATACTTTTTCTCATAAAGCTGATTGTAATTGGGAGCTGTTTCAGGATTGATGCCTTCCAGCGCCAGTTGTTTTTCAACTTTGTCGACTTTTACATTTTTACTAATGAAAAATATAACTATACTGCCCAGCCATAGTGTTATTAGCAGACCGGTAAAACTTTTCAGCCATTTAACCGATGAATGGGTCATTTATTTGAAGGCATAAAAGTATTGGCCTGATAGCCGGGACGTTTTGAGTTGGTAGTGCCTTTCCATCGGTTGCTGATGATGATTCTTTCTGACGGTGAATACAAAAAGATGTAAGGCAGGGTCTCGTGCACTACAACCTGAAACTTTTTGTACAAATCATTCCTTTTGGCATCATTCCTTTCTTTGTTAATGGCATCGATTAGTTGATCTGCATCCTTATTTTTATAGAAGCCATAATTGCCTTCACCGAGTTCAGCATTCTCAGAATGAAATCGAAGACTGAAATCATCGTTGACTACGTCCTGGACAGAAGAATTGAGCACCAAAGCATATTTTCCGGTTTCCAGATTTTCTTTTCTTACCAATCCAAATTCTTTTAACTCAATATCAAGGCCAATGCCTGCTTTTTTGGCATCGGATTGGAGTTGAAGCGCAATGTTTTTGCCCAGCTCGCCGGAGTATATCAAGCCCAACTTTAAATCGGTTTTCTTTCCCTTAATGACTTTATCCAAAATGCCATCATTATCTGAGTCCTTCCAGCCATCGTCTGTCAGTAATTTTTTGGCAGTTGCAGGATCAAACGTATAGGGTACAATACTTTTGTTGTAATATACTTTATCCGGATTAACAGGCCCCACCGTTCTGACTGCTTTTCCGTTTTCAAAATTTTTAATAAAGGCATCTACATTGGTGAGATAAGCCAGCGCTTGTCTGACTGGCAGTGATGATAATATGGGGTGGTTGTGATTGACAAGGATGTTGTAGTATTTACTTAGCCTCGGAGCCTGAAAATTAAAGCCGTCTGCAGAATCCTTTTTCAGTTCTTCAAAATTGGAGGATGATACACCGGAGAGAACGTCGAGTTCTCCGTTTTTCAATCGCGTATAGGCAGCAGTTTCGTCCGGAATTATATGCATGATTATTTTATCGGCATGCTGTTGAAAGCTAAACCCTTTTTTGTCTTTGGCCCAGTAATTGGGTTTCTTTTCCAGCACAATGTACTCTCCTGCCTTCCATTCTCCCAGTTTATAGGGTCCACAGCCGACCACAATCTCCTTGGTATACTTTATGCCATTTACATCCCGGGCAAATTTCACGAGAGAGCTGTCTGAGGTTGCCATTCTTTCTGCAGCCTGTTCATCTTTGAAATCGTCGAATTTAAATTTATCAAGAATACCGGCAGGATCGTAAATGTGTTTTGGCAGAACTTCTACATTCAAAGCAGCTTCACGGGCAATGATAAAATACTGATCGAAAAACACACTCACTTTTTTGGGATTGATGCTATCTACCACCACATCCGAAAACTTACTAACAAGACTTCTGAAAGAACTGGCAGACGTTCCGGGATGCATCGCAGCTTTCAGAGTGAAGAGATAGTCATTGCCTGTGATAGGCGTGCCATCGTCCCACCTGGCTTCGTCTAGAATTTCAAAATCATACCTTACACCTCCTGTATGGGGGCCTGATGTAACCTCCATGGCATCGGGAATGGACTTAATCAACACTGGGGTAAATGCCAGACTAACAGGATCGAAGTCTGCCAGCGGTAAAAAAATGTTTTGACAAACTTCTCTCGCCAATGAATTGGGAAAAAATATGGGATTGAGTTTTTCCGGCTCTTTGGGCAATCTGATGTCAAGTACGGTATCGGTTTGACCTTGCTTATCTGTTCTGCAGGAAACAAAGTACACACTTCCCAAAAGGAAGCAGAAAAATGCCAGATTTCTTACAAACGCCATGTCAAAAATTTTAGCTAAGTTAGCAATTCCAAAGCAGTTAAGTTTGAATTACAGTGCATATTAAAAACGGGGAGTATAAAAAAAGTTAAAGATTACGCATAAAATATTTGTATTATATATATCTTTGTGATTTACACCGATTAATCAATGTCCCAGACCGGTTTTAACCCCAAATACCGCAGGCCTCAAAGAGGTGAATTCAGCACATCACAGTGTGTCGAAGGTTTATTGTCTGGAGATAGGAACGCTTTGAGTTATGCCATAACCCTTGCGGAAAGTCAGAATGCAACAGCTTCTCAGAAAGCATATGAAATATTAAAGTCCCTTGCCCAATCCGGCACTCAAGGCTATTCAAAAAGAATCACCATTACCGGGGCACCGGGTGCAGGTAAGAGCACGTTTATCGAACATTTTGGTAAATACCTCCTGACAAAAGGACATACGCTGGCTGTATTGGCCGTCGATCCCAGCTCACAAATAAGTTATGGTTCCATCATGGGAGACAAAACCCGGATGGAAAGCCTCAGCACCAATCAACGCGCATTTATCCGGCCCTCGAGCGCCGGAAACATGCTGGGTGGGGTAACCCTGGGCACCAAAGAATCCATTTTTTTATGCGAAAAAGCAGGTTATGAGTGGATTTTTGTTGAAACGGTAGGGGTAGGTCAATCAGAATCCACTTCTTCAGCCATTACTGACATGACAATCCTGTTGGTACAGCCTGGAGCTGGTGATGATATCCAGGGTATAAAGAGGGGCATCCTGGAAATGACAGATATTATCGTAGTCAACAAAGCCGATGGACCTCAAAAGGATCTGGCTGATAACACTTGCAGGTCTTATCAATCGGTGTTGCAGTTGTTCCAAAATCGCATTGAAGGTTATATGCCTGTTGTATTGACAGCTTCGGCCATTGAAAACAGAGGGTTCGATGAAATCTACAATCAAATCATTCATTTCTTTCAGCACCTTGAGCAAAAACAATTGTTAGGTGAAAATCGCAAAGAGCAGGAAATCAGGTGGTTTGATTTTATGATCCGAGAACGGGTACTGGATTGGCTGGTTGCTGATTCTACCATTTCACAACAGCTAAAGGGATTGAAAAATGAGATTGCAGAAGGCCATGTTTTGGGCTTTGTAGCCCTGGAGTTGGCCATGAAAACCATAAAAAACCAAGTCGGCAAATGAGAATATTGTTACCGATATTAATGCTCTTGTTGGTGGGAAGATGGAGTCACTCGGCAACCCCTATCCATGAAACCCACTTTGTGTCTCCGGTCAAATACAAAGTGAGGCTTGCCGGTAGTTTTGGGGAATTGCGTGGCAGGCATTTTCATGCCGGATTGGATATAAAAAGCAACAGAGGTAGCGGTGTGGACAGTATTTTCAGTGCTGAACAGGGATACATTTCCAGAATCCGCATTCAAAGGGCCGGATATGGCAAATCGGTTTACATCAATCATCCCAATGGGTACACTACCGTCTATGCCCACCTCGACAGGTTTAACGTTGAATTGGAAGACTACATTCGCCAAAAGCAACTTGAAATGCGTTCTTATGAAGTTGACATTCTGCCTGAACAAGGTATGTTTGAGGTTGCTCTGGGATCCCATATTGCATTCCTGGGCAATACAGGTATTTCATTTGGGCCCCATCTTCATTTTGAAATCAGGGAAACAGAAACTGACCAGGCCATTAACCCATTTTTGTTTGGTATCTCGGCTCAGGACAAAGTTGCCCCGGTCATATCATCGGTAAGGATTACGGGCTTGCGTCCTGATTTCCATAAAATCTACGAGTACAAGGTACCTGTAACCGGAAGAAAGAAAAAAAACCTGAAACCGGTTTCCATCGAAGTGCCTGCGTGGCGAGCCGGTATTGGCATAGCTGCCCATGATCTGATCGAAGGAAGCCACAATAAACACGGTTTGTATAAATTGGAAATGTGGGTGGATGACACCTTGTATTATCAGGTTTCCTACGATCGGTTTTCGCTTAAAGAAACCCATTTGATCGACGCTCATACCCGTTTTGAAGTAGCCCGTAAAAATTACGCAACCGAAGTTTTATGTTATCGCGTTCCGGGCAATCGACTGTCTATTGTACAAAATGACCGCCAACGGGGACTTATTTCTCTGTACAAAGACCAATGGAGAAAAGTGGAGTTGATAGCCAGCGATTTCAATGGCAATGAAAGCAAGTATGAATTTCAGTTGAAGCGGGCTGCCAGTTTTGAACCTCCCTCAACCCGTATACCCAATTTGAAGCATGGTATTATGCAGGAAATTGCGCACAAAAACCTCAAAGTAACCTTTTTTCCGGGCAGCCTTGCCAGAGATATTGCATTCGACATCAAGTCTCCAGCACAGGACTCAACAGTTAGTCAATTTGAAATAGGTGATTATAATGAACCGGTCCTCGATGGCATTCGTCTTTCGGTAAAGATCCCTGAGACACTAAAATCAAAAAGAGAAAAACTTTGTCTCGTCCGGCTCAGTGGCGGCCGACCCATGGATTTTGGCAATGAGCTCAAAAACGATAGCCTCATCACAATGGTTAATGATTTTGGAAGGTATGGTATTATAGCAGATGAAAAGGCACCGGATATCAATCCTGTGAATTTTTCCCGGATAGCAAAGGGCAGCCATTTTAAATTCAGAATACGCGACAATATCCAGACTTCTTCTGCTGCAAGGGCTTTTACTTACAATGTATGGGTTGATGACCAATGGATACCTTGTGAATTCAGGTCTTTGTCAGAAACCCTTACCATTCCCCTTCAAGGACTTACTCCCGGCCAACACAATCTGGTCATAGAAGCCAGAGATGCTTTTGACAACCTCAGCCGATGGTCTGCCGATTTCACTAAATAATAAAGGCCTGCAGCACGCTGCAAGCCTTTTAGCTGTGAGAGAAGGATTCGAACCTCCACAGGGTACTTAGCCAAAGTGCAAAACCTTATTGGATTAAGGATTAGTGGTCAACCCAAATTACACTCCGTTTGTCATATGATCCCCACCCCCGAGACAGGAGGGCATGTCTGCCAATTTCAACACCTCACATTATCAAGTACAACCGATACATTTATCGACCGTTTACATTGCAAATATATTATAAAAAGGATCAAACGCAGAAATAAATTCATGAAAAATCAATAAATATTAGATAATATTCAATAAAATAATTAAATGATGTATTTTATTTAATTTGAGCTTGTAATTTTTATTCTATGTTAGATATTATTTAACCTAAATCGGTTATTTATACATAAAATATCCCGTTAAATCCCCATTCAAAAGCAAAACCCTGCATAATTATGCTCAAAAGCTTGAATATTATATAAAAATCAATAGTTGAGCATAGTTTTTTATCTCTCTGCCCACTTAAAGGACTGGTATGACGTTTTAGTGAGGCAAATACCTTAGATTTGCGCGCTGATTTTCTGTTCCAATCCAAAATCATGACCAACGAATACTCTTTACTTTCCATATTGAATGTCTTAATGTCCTGGAAAAAAACCATCATTTTAACGGTGGTAGTAGTAGGACTTTTATCTGCTGTTTTTAGTTTTATGCAGCCCAACTATTATAAAGCGGAAACCGTGTTTTACCCTGCCAGTCCTACCCTGGCAGACCCGGCTCAGCTCGGATACAACAACACGCCCATGTATGTTTATGGAGGTTCCGACGATTTGGATCGATTGTTTTCCATTGTGACTTCCGAAAAAATGGTGAGTTACCTGATAAAAAAGTTTGACTTGTACAAACATTATGATCAGGACTCTACTACCAGGGAGGGGCAACACAAAATGAAAGAGTTATTTAAAGGCAATTACAAAGCTATTAAATCCAAATACGGGGCATTGATTCTTTCGGTTGAAGACAGGGACCCTGAATTGGCAGCTGAAATAGCTAACGAAGCCAGAACCAAAACAGAAGAATTTGCCCAGGCTTTTGTTAAAAATGCACAGCTCAAATCATTGGAGAGTTATCGTAAAAATGTAAAAGAACAATTCCGGATCATGGCTATTTTGGAGGATAGCATCCGACAGTTGAAATCAAGGTACAACCTAATTGAAGCCAATTACCAGCAACGTGTATTTGCAGACGAGTTGGTTACAGCAATCGCCAGCAAAACGGAAGCTGCCTCCAGAGCTGAGTACTTTAGCAAATACGAGTCAAAGAAAGACAGCACCATCAAATACCGTGCATTCGAAAAGGGGTACGGAAGTAAAATAGTTGTATTGCAGTCGAAAATTGACGAATTCAACAATCACATCTCACGACTTTTGTCGGTAGAACAGGCCTACAGCAGGGCTTCTGACCAATCATCCATTGTCAAAGAAAAGGAAAGACTGTTGCAGGCAGCCTATGATTCTCCCTTTACGGCTATTCACCTGGTAGATGAAGCCATAGTACCTGAGCATAAAAGCAGACCTAAACGGTCACTGATCATTTTATTGTCGATGTTGATTGCCTTTGTGGCTTCGGTTACGGGTGTATTGATGATCCATTCATACCGCCAGCGTTTGGCATGAAATCGGCAACACTGACCGGCAACTCTGGGTCAGAAAAAATCATTTTCACGGCCTGGATGGTTTTTTCGTCTGTTTTCATCCTGCTTGCACTATGGATGGAAAACTGGCTACCTGCCCTGGTTCCGGTGCTTACTCCCATTGCTCTGTGGGTCATTGCTGATTACCGCAATCTGTTTTACTTGTTTTTTGCGGTAGTTCCATTTTCTATTGAATACAATTTTACACCCACATTGGGCATGGATATTCCATCGGAACCCATCATGATGTTGTTGTTTGGCATTGGTTTATTGTTGTTTTTTTCAAAGGCTTTTCATGGCAATTTTTCCAATTATAAACATCCGATAACAGCCATCCTCCTGCTCCATTTTACCTGGATTTTTCTGACTACACTCAACTCTCAATTTCCATTGATTTCGGCCAAGGTGACCCTGGCAAAGTTGTGGTATATCATACCTTTCTACTTCTTTAGTCTACACGTGCTGAAAGGCAATCAGGATATTATCAAAATGACAAAGTATGCAGTTTATATGCTTGCTTTGGCCATTATCATTGTTTTGCTTCGCCACGCCCAAAAAGACTTTGCTTTTGAAGAGGTGAATTTTGTGGTTTCTCCTCTGTTTAGAAATCATGTCAATTATGCTTGTATTGTTGTCATATTTCTTCCTTATTTATGGGCAATGGTCATGTGGGCCAAGGGCTGGGGCAATAAGGCCGTTTACCTTACCATGATGGTGTTGTATGCAGCCGGCATATATTTTTCCTATACACGCGCTGCCATTTTATCAATGCTGCTGGCCTTTGTCATTTACTATATCATTAAAAAAAGATGGATGGTCCATGCCCTGCTTACGGCATTTTTGGCTTTGATGATCGGCGTGGCTTACCTTATGTACAACAACAATTATTTAAGGTTCAACCCACAATATGAGAGGGCCATCAGCCATCAAAGATTTGATAAGCTTATTACCGCTACCTATAAAATGGAGGACATTTCAACCATGGAACGATTGTACCGATGGGTAGCAGGGGTGCAGATGATCCAGGATAAGCCGCTGATGGGTTTTGGGCCCGGCACTTTTTATTCTTCCTATGGTGCCTATACGGTTTCGAGTTTTCAAACTTATGTGAGCAACAACATTGATAATTCTACCGTCCACAATTACTTTTTGCTCGTATTTATTGAGCAGGGACTGGTGGGTTTTATAATTTTTATCCTAATGTGTATCATTGTATTGGTAACCGGTGAACGCACTTATCACCGCCTGCAGCGCAAAGAAGATAAGGTGGCTGTTATGGCCGCTTTATTAAGTTTCTGCATTATTCTGTTATTGAATACAATCAATGATATGATCGAAACAGACAAAGTTGGCCCATTCTTCTTTTTGGCAATGGCCATCGTAGTGGTTTACAGAAACAGGGCCCGAAATCAGGCTTTGGGAAATGAATACAATGCCGCTACCGGAAAATGATCTGAATAGTTTTCCCTGATTACATTAAATTTTACCACATTGAGTGCAGGGTGAGCTAAGATGTAATCGATTCGCAAAAAGGGAATCTTGCCATTGAAAGTACTGCCGGTACCACTTCCTTTGGCTTTATAGGCATCCACCAGTCCTTCGCTGATGTGGTGATACGTATACGACATAGGCACATCATTGAAATCGCCACACACCAAGACCGGATAAGGGCTTAATGAAATGTGCTCCTTAACGGTTTTAGCCTGAATACTTCTCGTTTTGTGATGATGTCTGTAACGTTTTAAAATACCTAGGATACTTTCCCATGTCTTATCCTGATCAAATTTATCACTGTTGAGCATTTCTTTTGTTGCATCTGAAATGCGGTTGCTTTGTAAATGAAGGCTATACACCCTTAATGTATCTGTATCCATTTCCACATCAGCCCATAAACAGGAGTTGGTTTTGGTTCCAAATTCTATCAACCCTTTTTTAATAATTTTATGTTTGCTCAAAATAACGGCTCCCTTGCTGAATTTGTGGATATGATAGGATTTAAAATTTAGTTTTATAAGGTCAGAGGCGTAATCTCCCACTTCCTGCAGACATATGATGTCTTCATCGTTGAACCTTTTTAGGAAGGCTTCCATTTTTTCTTTCTTTTCTGCCTTTATGTCGGAACGGGTATCATATGCTTCCAGGGCATTGCTGATGTTGAAACTAATCACAGAAAAATCATGCGGATCATTGACAACTGGCTTGGAATGAAAGGCAAAGTAGTGACCTATATTTTGATAGCCGACTGCAATCAGGGTTAAAGGAAGCAAACACATCTTGAGATCTGTAAACAACCAGATGCTCAGAAAAACAAGTTGTACAATGACCAGAAAGGGATATATCAATCCAAAAAATGAAAAGATCCAATACTGCTGTGGATCAATGTGCGGAGCCAGGTAAGACATAACCATAGCCGCACATACAAGGAGATTGAGAACCAAGAGTATTTTTACTTTGGTGCTCATTTTTTTTCACTCGCTTTTTTAAGGAAAGTTTTTTCTTCCTGGCTTAATTTTTCATAACCTTTTTCTTTTATCTTGTCCAATATCCGATCCAGCTCTTCCTGAAACGTAAGTCCTTCTTCATGGCTCTTACGGTTCAACATAGATCGGCTTCGGGAACTTCTGTGTTCTACCCTCATTTTGGCCCTTTGTTGAACGTATTTATCGGTTTTGGGTTGCATGGTAAATGCCGCTTGTAACTTTTCAAATGGCATGAGAACATCAACCCCTTTTTTATAGAGTACGATGAATAACAACCCGGCCAAAGCACCTCCCAAATGTGCAAAATGTCCACCGGTATTTTCTTCCGCTTGTGTTCCCAGGATGTCGAGAAAAATAAATGCGGCTACAATGTATTTGATTTTTACATCTCCGATCAGCAACAATCTCACAATGTAATCCGGAGCAATCAGTCCTGCAGTCATGGCGATAGCCATGATAGATCCTGATGCACCCATGGCGAAAGAGTTGGGTGTTTGGAGAATCAGGTTGACTGACAACAAATAAATCAGGCCCGAGATAAGGCCTCCAAAAATGTAAAGGGGCAGAATTCTGCGGTCACCCAGAAGATCTCCGGTTATCCTCCCAAAAAGATTAAGGCCTACCATGTTCCACAGCAAATGAAAGATGCCGCCATGGATAAACAGATGACTGATAAATGTCCAGGGTCTGTATAGAAAAACAAAGGGTTTGGCAGAAAGGCATAGATATTGGTGAATCCAGATATCAAAGGGATACAACTTTGAAAAGGCAAACAGCAGGGCAGTCACCACAAATACACCCACATTCACAATGATGAGTTTGGTCACCATGTTGCCTGTGTTGAAATTTTGTTTGATGTCGTCTGCTATGGACCTTAACATTCTCTTTTTTCTTTTATAACGAAGATAACATAAATATAAGCTTGCTCAATTTGACCTTTTGAGAATTTTTATCAAACATCACCGTCTGTTGACATTAATCAAGCCCCAGTAATACGTCAAAAATGCGCCCATCACCGCACCTCCCAAATGGGCAAAATGCGCTACACCCGTGGAAAAATTGCCGAGCCCTGAAAAAAGATCCCAGGCTACAAAGATACCGGCCAGCACAATAGCCCTGATTTCAAAAGGAATGGGGAAAACCATCATTTTTAAATTGGGATATACCAATGCCAGCGATATCAAAACCCCATACAAGGCACCGGAAGCACCAACGGCAGATCCATGAGAGAAAAACAATTGAAAGATCCCACTGAGTATACCGGCAGAAAGGTATAAAAACAAAAATCTTTTAGGTCCAAGACTTTGCTCCATTAACGGACCTATAAAATAGAGAGCCATCATATTGAATAGGAGGTGTCCTATTCCATTTGGATCGTGATTAAACATACTGGTTACAATCTGAAAAGGCCTGAAAGCCTCACTGCCAAACGGATACAATGTGAAGTAGGGCTGCAAATGAAACTGGGGCAGAAAAAAATTGAGGGTCAGATAGACCAGTACATTAATGATAAGAAGGTTTTTAACCACATCTGTCAATGGGACCATGGCATTTATTTAAATTGTTTTTTAATGTCATCCAGATCATAATGCACAAAGGTTTTATGACCGGAAGGGCTGGTAAAAGGCGTCTCGCAGGCAAAGAGTTTATCTATCAGGATCTTCATTTCCTGAACGCCCATGGCTTTACCTCTTTTCATACAAGCACTGGCTGCCAAAGATCTGGCCATATTCATATCTGTACCCAACTGAAACTCCAAATTCTCCTGATAATTAACCACTGTGGAGCGTAGAAGTTCAACAGCGTTGGTGCCGGGTTCGAGTCCCGCCGGCAGGCCGTGAATAATAAAAGTGTTTTTTCCGAATTCGCCAATCTCAAAACCCAGGTCATTGAGCTTCGGAAGCAGGGAGGTTACCAGCGTGGATGTTGCTGCATCGAATTCTACCTGTTGGGCAAACAACTCTCTTTGCACAGATTTTTTATTGCCTTGCAGCGACCGCAGATTTTCCTCATAAAGAATTCTTTCATGAGCAAATTGTTGGTCTACCAGAATAAAGCCATTTTTCATATGGCAGAGGATGTATGCGTTGTGGAGTTGGTAAGGATCCTTGCCACCATAATGCAAAAATCCTTCATTTTGTGGCGAACTCATGCCACTTTCCAGGGTTAGTTGTTGTGTGGTATTCGTCTCCTGCTGCGATCTTTCCATGCTCTTGTAGATTTCCTGCCAATGAGACAAATTGGTCGCTTCCAGACTTTTTTCAGGGTAGTATCTCTCGCTTTCTATGCGGGTATCTGCTTTATGCAATGAATTGGTATCGGCATCAAAATCCAGGGTGGGTGCAACCAGGTATTTTCCCAATGCATGTTTTATGCATACCCTCAGGTAATTGTAGATGAGTTTTTCTTCATCAAATTTGATCTCTGTTTTGGTGGGATGAACATTGACATCAATTGTTGATGGATCGAGTTCCAGGAAAATAAAATAAGCCGGGTACTGGTCTTGTGCCAACAATTGTTCATAGCCCATTCTAACAGCGTGATTGAGGTAATTGCTCTTGATGTATCTTTTATTGACAAACAAGTACTGATCACCGGGGCTTTTTTTGCAGGCGTCTGCTTTTAATACAAAGCCTTCGATTCGAATGGTATCGGATGCTTCTCCAACAGGAATCAGTTTTTCATTCCACCCTTTTCCAAAAATGGAAATGATGCGTTGTTTGAGGCTTCCGGATGAAAGAAGGTAAAGTTCGTTGTTGTTGTGGTACACTTGAAAAACCACATCGGGGTGGGCCAGCGCGAGACGGTGGATTTCTTCGATAATGTGTCTTAGCTCAACAGGATCTGATTTTAGGAACTTGCGCCGGGCCGGCACATTGTAAAACAGGTTTTTGACAGCGAAGTTGGTACCAAAAGCGCCTTGAACATATTCCTGCTTTTCAATTTTTGAACCGTGAATAACGATGCGGTTGGCCAGCTCTGCATCCTGTGGGCGGGTAATCATTTCCACATGGGCAATGGCCGCGATGGAGGCAAGTGCTTCACCCCTAAAACCCTTGGTAGTGATGTGGAAAAGATCATCCGTCTTGCGAATTTTGGAAGTAGCGTGTCTTTCGAAACAAAGCCTTGCATCGGTTTCCGTCATACCACAACCATTGTCGATCACCTGGATTAGTGTCTTTCCTGAATCTTTAAGGATGACTTTAACCTCAGTAGCACCCGCATCAATGGCATTCTCCATCAGTTCTTTGATTACGGAGGCTGGTCGCTGGATGACCTCACCCGCAGCTATCTGGTTGGCAATATTGTCTGGAAGGAGCCGAATGATATCAGCCATAAATCTGTTTTTGGGGTTATTTATTTCCGCTCATAGCTTCTAAAAAGCCAATAAATGCTTCGGATCGCAGAAACAGGTAAAAAACTGCCAGTAAAATGGCAAGGATAATTACCAATCTGATATTGGACTGCCGGGTTTGTGCGCGATAAGTATTTCGGGCTCCGGTTGATTTTGACCTCAAGCCCGCCTTGATTCTTTCCTTCATCCCTTCAGACCCACCTGATTTGGCGGCACCCAAACGAGCTTCAAGCTCCTCCTTTTCAGGATCGTAGTACAAAGGTGTATAGTCAAACCCCATGGGTTTAGGCCGGTGACCAAATCCAAATAATGCCATGGAAATAATTTCCCACAAATTTACGCAATTTATAGCCACCATGCCAGACATTTAGACCAGACGATGGAAAGGAAAGATAAAAAAACGTTGTCTAAAGAAATCCGACTATCCCAGTTTGGACAACTCGCCTTTTAGGTGATCGATTACGTTGACCTCCAATGCGTCAACATTTCTCTCCTGTGCCAGGTACCAGCTGATCCAGTCGCCCAGGTGAACAAAGTACATGGATTTCTCCACCAGACTTTGCCCTTTTGAATAGATTTCGATGATGGTATCACAGTACTTTGAGATTACTTCTTTGTTGATATCCATGCGCACGGCATTTCTTCTGAAGTCATCTTTGTTTCTGAAGTAAATTACAGCCAGGTTATCATAAACATCTCTCCATCCAACGAGCTCATTGTGGTTCATTTCCGGAATCACATGGTGCCAGGCAAGGTATTTGGAGTTTTCATTGATTTGCTGTCGGAATCTTACGGCTACAGCTTCCATACGATCGGTGGTATAAATTACCGGAATTTTCCCTTTAATAAGGGCAGCAATTTTTTCAGCTTTGTTTTTAATCTCATCCTGGTCGTATTTGATGAGGTCGATAGACGATTTGACCTGATCAATGACGGTTTTGCCGATAATGTTTAGCTTGTACAAAACATACAGCTGTTGAACCAGGGAATAGCCCAAACAGGCCCTTGGTGATGGCCAGTCACCCGGCATCTGGACGTAGTCATATCCTTTTTCTTTGGCAAGTGCAATGAGTTTACCTCCTCCTGATATGCATACTATTTTGGCACCTGTATTGGCTACCTGAGAAATTGCAGACAATGTTTCTTCGGTATTACCGGAATAGGAAGAAGCAATGTAAAGCGTGTTTTCATCAATGAAAGCAGGACTGTCATATCCTTTGCCAATCAGGTAAGGAAGTTTGCATTCTCCTACAATGAATTCTGCCACAAAGTTGGCACCGATGCCGGAGCCTCCCATGCCGGCAACATATATCTTATTGATTTCTTTACTGTGGGCTTTGATTGTAGCGTTTTCACCTATTTCCAATGCTTCTGTTAATTGAGCCGGAAAGCGTTCGATCAGTTGATCCATCATGATGATTGAAGTTTTGTAACTTTATGAAAGTGCAAAAATAGACAATACCTGCGACAAGTCAACCAAATTTTATTCTGAAATGTTTAATTATTGCTATAATAACTGTTAATAAATGTTGAATATTTCTGATTTTCATATAAGATATTTTATTTTTTAGCCAAAGCAAAGAAAATATTAATTTTGCCGCATGATAGGCAATGATGTTTGGCAAGCAGCCCAGTACTTAAAGCGTGGTCAGCTGGTTGCCATTCCCACAGAAACGGTTTATGGCTTGGCCGGTAATGCTTTAGATGGAGAAGCAGTAGCGGCCATCTTTGAAACCAAAGGCAGGCCAAGTTTCAATCCACTGATTGTTCATATCAAAGGAGTGGAGGAGATAGAAAAATACTGTGAAACCATGCCCGAGCCTTTGCAGGTGCTGGCAAAGTGCTTTATGCCGGGCCCCCTCACCTTGTTGCTCAACAAAAAAAGCATCATCCCGGATTTGGTAACAGCAGGCAGCGAGAGGGTTGCCATCAGGGTACCCAATCACGAAATGACACTGCAACTGCTTTCTCAGTTGAATTTTCCGTTGGCGGCACCCAGTGCCAATCCCTTTGGATATATTAGTCCCACAACTGCACAACACGTGCAAAATCAGCTGGGTGACAAAATTCCCTACATTCTGGATGGCGGCCCTTGCACCGTGGGCCTGGAAAGCACCATTGTTGGTATGGGTGAAAATGGCATTACTGTTTTTCGCAAGGGAGGTTTAGCTATTGAAGATATTGAGGCTCTGGCAGGTCCTGTTTTTGTAATGGAACATTCAGTTTCCCGACCGGATGCACCCGGTATGTTGTCTTCGCACTATGCGCCCTCCCGTCCAATGTTGATAGGAGATCTGTCAACCCTGGTACAAAAATTTGGATCGCACAAAGTAGCCGTCATTTCGTTGACAAACCGCGGCATTGTTTTAAAGGATGGCTTTGTAAAGGTATTGTCTGCCAAAGGCGACTTAAAAGAAGCTGCACAAAATTTGTTTGGTGTTCTTAGAGAATGTGATGAATTACCGGTACAAATGATTCTGGCAGAATGGATGCCCGAGCGTGGTCTGGGTCGAGCGATCAACGACAGATTGCGAAGGGCATCGGTGGATATTTCAAATATATAGAAAAAATATTAATATATAAGGCTCGATTTTTGTTAATGTTTTCTTATAAATCTTACTTTTTTAAGCAAAGGCATTAACTTTGTAGTCCAAATACGTCATAGACTAAATAAAACACTCATAATTATATTCATGTCAAGATTTGTTTTAACCTTATTTGTTGTGAGCGGAATGATGTTCACTTCATCTGTATCTGCTCAATCCGGAGCAAGCGTTCCAGTTAACACCAATACTTATGAACCGGAAAATCCGGGATGGCTGACCAACCTCGATGAAGCTTATGCATTGTCTAAAAAAACAGGCAAACCGATCATGGCCAACTTCACAGGAAGCGACTGGTGTGGCTGGTGTAAAAAACTAACTGCAAGTGTTTTTTCTCAACCTGAGTTCAAGACATGGGCAGAAAAAAATGTTGTATTACTTGAGTTGGATTTTCCCAGAAGGAAAAATATTCCCGAGAATATTCGTCAACAGAATGCCAATTTACAGCAAGCTTTTCAGGTTATGGGATATCCAACGGTTTGGGTTTTTGACCTCGACAAAAACGAAAAAGACAACAACTACAGTGTGAGTGCTTTAGGCAAAACAGGTTATACCGCTACAGTCAACGAATTTACACAAGGTGTAGAACAAATGTTGGCCAACAGAAAACAATAATAGTTATTAATACAGATACAAAAGCAGGGTGATTTCATCCTGCTTTTTTTATGCCTGTTATTATGGAAAAAATGCTGATCTACGAAATATCCAATGGAGTCGGTATGAGAGCCCGCGTACTCAACTATGGGGCTTCACTTACCCATTTGTGGGTGCCCGATGCAAAGGGCCGGGTACACGATGTGCTATTGGGTTATGACCGGCCTCAAGACTACCTGAGGAAAGACAATCCTTATTTCAATTGTACCATTGGCAGGTATGCCAACAGAATTGCCAACAGCCGGTTCCATAGAAATGGAGGGAAATATGAGTTGGAGAACCCCGGACAAAAACACCTTCTGCACAGCGGCACTATGGGATTTGATAAAAAGTATTGGGAGCTGATCTCCGTTGAAGCAGATTCCATTGTTTTACAGCATACAAGCCCCGATGGCGAGGGTGGCTTCCCGGGAGAGCTTACAACACGACTTACTTATCGGCTCACAAAAGACAACACCCTTCAAATCCGATACCTTCATATTTGTGACCAGGATTGTCCCGTTGGTTTTACCTTTCACGGCTATTTCAATTTGGGCGGAGAGGATTTGCTTTCTCATCGATTGTGGGTCGATGCACCCCATTACCTCGAAGTCGACGATGAATTAATTCCAACGGGTGCATTAAAGGCTGTTGAGCATACAGCTTTTGACCTGAGAGCCGGAGTCAATTTAGGGGATTTATTCTCAAAAGGCATTTACCTCGACCATTGCTTTGCATCGGGTGTGGTCAACCAAATTCACAGAAAGGCCAGGTTGCAGGGAAGTTACCTTGGAATGGAAGTACACAGCAATATGCCGGGCGTGCAGGTCTATACGGGTAATGGCTTAAATACAGATATCAAAGAAGTTAAAAACCCCCATGGCTATTTGCCCTATACCGGTATCTGTCTGGAGGCACAATACTACCCGGACGCACCCAACCATAGTTCTTTCCCATCTCCATGGTTAGCTGCGCATTCTGAGCGGGAAGACATTATAGAATACAGATTTTGCGCGCTGTAGTCTAGCCGTTGTTTTCTTTTCTTGATTGAATATATTTGATAAGACCATCAATTTGCAGGGCTTCCTGCGATTGTTTGTCTTTGGCTTCTTCATAAGCTTTGTTGCAAACTTTGAGGGCAGCATCAAAATTGCCGGCATCAATCAAGGTGCGGCAATAGAAATAAAGATTGTCGTAATTGGGCAGGATTTCATAAGCTTCCTCGGCCAGCTGACCTGCTTTTTTAATCACCTTTGGATCTTCCTTATAGTTTTTGCAAATATCTTCAGCCACAAATCTCAAGGTTTTGTAATCATCTTTCGGTGCTTTTTTTGCCAGCTGATCTGCTGCCTTCAGGTAAGCTTCTTTCTGATGGAAGGTTTGATAATACATCATTTCAGAGGAATGTCTGAATAAGGCAGCATCTGCTGTCAGCGTCTTATCCGACTTTTGCAGGGCTTCCTGAAACAGTTCAGGTGTGTCGTATTCAATGGATTTTTGAATGGTAGCTTTGCAAGCAGCCTTTATTTTTTCATTGAAGGCATCTTCACCTACCAGCTGGATAAGTTTGCCCTTTTTCTGCATGATGTTTTCGAAAAATTTGCTGTCGGCTTCTGAAGCAGCTTCAAACTGAAAAACCAGCCATTGTTCATCCGTTAGCTCGGGTTTGCTTTGGATGTAATCATTGGCAATCTTCAGGCCGGATTGTCCGGAATTGTTTAATGCCTTTATGTACTTGAGCATAAATTCGTAATCTCGATTACCACCCTCGTATTCTTTGGCCAGATCTTCGGTATTGTAACTTTTGGACAGGGCTTCTTTGGCAATTTTAATCAACCCTTCTGCTTGCTGGCCTCCGACCACTTTTTTGATTATTTTACCTTTTACATCGATAAAAAACAAGGTAGGGTAGGCACTGACCGTATACAAGGCTTCAAAATCTCTGCCATCCGGGGTTTCCATATCCAGCTTCAGGTTGATAAAGTTGGCATTAAAAAACTTACCCACTTCTTCTTTGGTAAAGACATTTTTGGCCATAGCCTTGCAGGGGCCGCACCATTGTGCATAGGCATCAACAAAAAGGGGTTTATCTTCTGCTTTTGCTTTTTCCAACGCAGCCTTCCAGGTGGATTCTTCAAATTTTATACCTTGAGCATGGTAGTTTGCCCAAAAAAGCATGATGAACAAGCAGGTAAAAATTGATTTCATGGATTTTTTATTAATAAATAATTGCAAAGATGCATTTTTGAAGGCAAAACCGCAACGTTGAGGTTTCAATATGCTGATATTAAAACGATTGTCATCACAATATGTTTCAGTTCTGATTCCGTTTTTAAATCAAGTTTGATTTGCCAAAGAAGTTCAATAAATGGCACACTTATAGAATTCCAGAATGATACTCTTCTGACACCAGAGGTTATTTTTCTACACAAAGCGCATTGATATGTGCGTTGGCTGGTTCATAGCCCAGCTTTGCAGCTTGTTTCATGGCTTCACAGGCCTCGGTTAGTTTTTCTTGTTTGGTCAAAACATTAGCCAGGTTGAAGAAAGCTTCAGGAAAAGCAGGCTTGATTTCTATGGCTGATTTAAAATCCTGGGCTGCATTGTCGAAAGCCTCACTTTGCAGGTATGCCAGGCCCCTGTTCATAAAATAATCTGCGTTATTGGGGTACTTTTTGAGCAGGTTGGAATAATCTACTATGGCCTCATCAAATTTTTTCATCTGTAAGCTTACCATGGCCTTATTGGTTAACGAGGCATCATGATCAGGTTGAATCTGCAAGGCCAGGGCAAAGTCGGTATTGGCTCCACCAAAATCTTCAACCTGCATTTTGCAATATCCGCGATAGTAATAATACTCTGCCACTGATGCATTGTTTTTTATAGCTGCTGTAAAATCGGCTATGGCTTCTTCGTATTTTTCCAGTTTGATGTAACTCTTTCCTCGGTTTTCATACAGTTCGGCTTTGGCTGGCTGGTGGTTGATGCCTTCAGTAAAACTGGTAACAGCCTCTTGAAATTGGTTGAGTTTGTAGTAGCACAATCCCAGATTGTACATGGCAGTGTATTGGGTTGGTTTGAGTTTTAATACTTCCTTATAATCGTCTATGGCCAACTCATAATTTTCAAGTTTTTGCTGGATTACACCCCGATTCAAAAATGCAGCATCTAAGGTCCGGTCATTCGCCAATGCTGTATTGAAAGATTTGAGTGCTGCCTTTGTTTCCCCGGTTTTCATCTCTGCGAAGCCTTTGTACAACCAGGCTTTGGCAAACTTTGCATCCAGTGAGATTACTTTGTTGTAGTCTACAATGGCACCTTTGTAATCCTCCAAATTGATGCGCGTATTGCCCCGGTTGTAGTAGGCTTTGGTATATGTTGGATCCAACTCAATGGCGTTGCTGTAGCTTACGATTGCCTTTTCATAGGCTTTGGCATTGAAATGAGCGATGGCTTCATTGAAAGCTGTAACCGCTTCCGGTACCTGGGACTGACCAAAAACAAGGGTTCCTGTCATTCCCAGTAAAAGGACTATGGAATTTTTCAGAGAAAGGAAAAAAGGAAATTGACAGCGATTTTGCATGAACAACATATTAAAAATATATTTAATACAACAAAAATTAAGCCAGTTGTGCTGTACTAAAAATATTGTAACGAAGAGAATGCCCTAAATACTATTAAACATAACTTAAAATGACCGTAAATAAGGTAAAAAGTTATTATTCAACTACCTTATTGATAGATAAGCGAAGTGAAGACAGGTCTTTGATGGTATCCATTCTCGTAAACTGGTGAAGGTTGATTTTGTAATCTCCTTTTATTGGAAACCTGAATTTTTGCTGTAATTGGATGGGCACTTTACAGATCCCGGCAGAGCACTTGCCGTGCCACTTACCCCCCGGGGTACCCATTTCCAGTGAAACGATGTCTTTTTCCAGCTTACCATCCGGAAATTGGGTGTGGATGTTGATATACAGGTTTTGGTATCGATATACATCCTTTGCCTCCACATCCAGCATCAATTCATAAAAGATGGAGGTATCCTGAATTTCAAATTCATAAGAAACGGGTTCATTTCTTGTCCAGCCCGATTCAGGCAGGGTCACTTCTTTTTGATACAGGGTATCAGACTGGCAGCCTGCGACAAGCCAGAGTAAGGGTATTAAAAAGAGTGCGTTTCTCATTGGAACATTTCTTTCATGCGCTCAAAAAACCCTTTATCTTCTTTGGTAGGCTTTGGCTGAAAATTGGGCGCATGACGAAGTTTTTCCAGAATGGCCTTTTCTTCTGCAGTCAGCTCTCTGGGTGTCCATATGTTGATGTTGATCAATTGGTCACCTCTGCCATATTCCTGTACAGAAGGTAGTCCTTTACCTTTGAGCCTAAGAATTTTACCTGCCTGGGTAGCGGGTGGTATTTTTACTTTTACCCTGCCATCCAGGGTTGGAACTTCAATGGAAGTACCCAGGGCTGCATCTGCGAAATTGATATAACAGTCGTGAATAATGTTCATTCCATCGCGGGTAAATGACTCGTGAGCCAACTCTTCGATGGTAATGAGCAGATCGCCGGCCGGCCCTCCATTTTTGCCTGAATTGCCCTTGCCTCTCATAGAAAGCTGCATGCCCCCTTCTACTCCTGCCGGAATGTCGATGTCGATGGTTTCCGCATCGTGCGTAACCCCTTCTCCTTTACATACGTGGCAGGTAGCGGTCACTGTTTTTCCTGCCCCATGACAAGTGGGACACACTGCCGTAGTCTGCATTTGGCCTAAAAAGGTATTTCTCACCTGGCGAACATAACCGGAGCCCTGGCAAGTTCCACACGTTTTCACCGAGTTGGCATCTTTGGCACCGGTTCCGGCACAATTATGACACTTAACCTGTTTTTTAACTTTGATTTTTTTATTGACGCCGGTGGCGATTTCTTCCAGGGTTAGGGCTACTTTAATGCGAAGGTTCGTACCCTTTTGTCCGGTCTGACCGGTTCTTCGGCCGCCACCACCGCCTCCAAAGAAGCTGGAGAAAGGACCACCATCGTCGCCAAATATATCACCGAACTGAGAGAAAATATCATCCATGTTCATGGCCCCACCCTGGAAGCCGCGAGCATTACCGGAAACGGCATCATGGCCATATCTGTCGTATCTGGCACGTTTATCGGCATCGCTGAGCACCTCATAGGCTTCGGCTGCTTCCTTAAATTTATCCTCAGCCGCCTTGTCCCCCGGATTGCGGTCAGGGTGATATTTCATGGCAATTTTACGGTATGCTTTTTTGATGGTATCGGCATCCGCGTTTTTAGCCACTTCCAGGATTTCGTAATAATCTCTTTTTGTCATGGTGGTTATTTTCCAACTACTACTTTGGCGTATCGAATGATTTTATCGTGCAGGTAATAGCCTTTTTCTACAGTGTCTACTACTTTTCCAACCATATCCGGATTGGGCGCAGGAATTTCGGTAATGGCTTCGTGTTTTTCAGGGTCAAAGCTTTCTCCGTTACTGGTCATGGCCTTGAGACCTTTCCCTTCCATAATGCCCATCAATTTGTGGTAAACCAGATTTACGCCTTCCGAAAAAACTTCGGTAGATCCCGGCATTTCAGATGCTTTTTTGGCCCGGTCAAAATCGTCCAATACCGGCAACATGGCTTGCAGGGTTTCTTGTGAGGCGGTGCGGATCAAATCCAACCGTTCTTTCATGGTTCTTTTCTTGAAGTTGTCGAACTCAGCAAAAAGTCTGAGGTATTTGTCTTTTGCCTCCTCCAACTCAGCCTTTAGTTTATTGAGATCGTTGGTATCGGTGGTGAGTTCATCCAGAAATTCCGTATCTGCCACGGTTGTTTCCTGTTCAACAGCCTCGTTGTCACCTGTCTCGGTCAGTTCATTGTGCAGGGTTTCTTCGGTCATTTTCTATATATTTTTATGAGTCACAATGGTATCTCAATATGCCTGCCAAACTGAAATTTGGGTCATTTTGGCATAATTTGGTCACAAATAACCGAAAAAATGACATATCGCCACTATCAAATGTTGTTAAGAACGTGATTTTTAACTTCCTGTGGACTGGGATTGGTGAGGACTACTTTTTGGTCGGGCCCCAATAGGTATAATGTTGGAATTTGGCGGACGGAGTACAATTGTGCAAGGGGACCATCAAAACCTCCTTCCTGTAAAATCTGATAAGGCCAGCTTAAACCGTCTGCTGCGATGGCTTTTTGCCATGAAACAGGGTTTTGTTCCAATGCTATGCTCACAATTTCCAGATTTTTATCCTTCATTTCTGCATACAATTGCACCAATTGCGGATTTTCTCTTCGACAGGGGCCGCACCATGATCCCCAAAACTGCAATAAAACAAATTTACCTTTCAGATCTGAAAGATTAAACTGACTACCGTCCAAGAGAGGGGCTGTAAATGTAGGTATGTTTTGTCCCTCACTGTATTTTGGAGAAAGGTACCAGTATTTACCTACAAAAATGAGAAGCACTGCGCCAATAACAAGAAGCGCTTTTTTAATGGATGTTTTCATATACCACAATAATGATTGAAACGTAAAAAAGGTTCAACCGATGATCGGGATGCTTGAGCAGTGGTGCTTTGTCAGTGCTACCTTGCGGCGCTGTTCTTGGATCAAAATGGCAGGGCATTTTTCTATTCGTTATCAGAATAACTCTGCCACCGGCTCAAAGAATCGGATTTGCTGATTCATGGACCGAGGTTTAAGATGCTCCGTTAATTGTTTATTTTTGCAAAAAAATAAGGTCTTGAAAAAAGAGCGAAAGGAAGATAGTTTTATTAAAAAGCCCTATTACAAGGGTGGAAATCAGGCGATGGCGGCCTTTATTCAATCACATCTCGTTTACCCTGCCCAGGTTGAGGTTCCCATTGAAGGGACGGTGATTGTCAAATATGATGTTGATCACCAGGGTGTAGTTACGGATGCAAGAGTCATCAAAAGCTTAGGACCGGTGTTTGACGAAGAGGCTTTGCGTGTCGTAAAACTATTGAAATTTGAGGTGCCCAAAACACCGAGAAAATTGAAGGTGATTTTTCATAAAGACATTCAAATTCATTTCAAACCCAACGCGATTCCTGCACCTACGCCGCCTGTAAATCCCGCACCATCGCAGCTTGTTTATCAAATTACCAACAATACTGTAAAGCCTTCATCGGATGCCGACAGTAAAAAGGTGATCAGTTATACACTTACCATCAATCCCAATTAGGAAGGGTTTTTTATTAAATGGATTATTGACAATTAACCTCTGGCCTGCAGTACACTTAGGTATTTTTTATAGGATTTTCCAAAAGCCGAAATGTCAGAAAAGCCCGTAGCAGAGGCGGCTTCAGTCCAGGTTAGTTGTTTTTCCTGTATCAGTTTTCTGGCATAATTGAGCCTTACCATGAGGGAATAATGGTAAGGGCTGGTGTTGAAGGCACTCTTAAATGTGCGGTGAAAGTGATAGGGCGACATGAATACGTCGGCAGCCAGCTCATCGATGTTGACTGGACTGTGAACAAGGTTCTCAATGTAGAGCCGTGCCTTGTTTACCCTTCTGAAAAGATCTTTGGCCGTTTGCATTTTGACCGATGGTATGCGTTGCAAAGCTTGGTAAACGGGAATATGATCTTCAACGATAGCAGTGGCAAAATCAAAATAGACATCAGGCCTAATGGTATGGATTGTATTTTTTTCTGACGTAAGTTCCGATTCCAGGGATTTGAGCAGAGCTCCTACCTTGTTATCCGCAACGTGATAAAGATTATCAAGATAGTCGGGTGATGTAAAAAACTTATCAAGGTTGGCGTCGGGTTGAAGTGTGTCTGGCCTCAACCTGGATGCCAATGCTTCTGAAATAAGGGCTGGTGCTACATCAATGCAAATGCCCTTGACCCAGGTTTTACTGTTGATTTCTACCTTTCCGGTTGCATGGTCGTTGGCCAGGATGTATTGACCGGCATGGACATCATAGATATTGTCATTGACAAAATATCTTTCATGGCCTTCAGCTACATATTTGATGGAAAAACTTCTGAAGTCGATCCAGGAGTCGAGTGTTTTGAATAAGGAATAATTGACCAGATTACTTTTCCTGGGCAATGGTTTTTCATGGAGGGACTGGGCCTGGATAACATTCAACATAAACCGGATTTACCATCAAATCTAAGGCTGAATGCTGGATATTTACAAGCCAATCCCATTCATGGCTTTTGGCCGACAATTGACCTAGTGCATTATGTCATAATACCATTGTCCGGCGAAGTAACCCAGTAAATAAACAACTAAAACAGACAATAAAATCACTGGCAGCGAAATGTACCAGTAATGGGTTAATTTTTCTTTGATATTCATGGTTACGATTTTACAAATTTTTGTGTACAGATGACAACGCCGTTTACGTGTAGAACTATCTGATACATGCCGGCAGGTAGTTGCGAAACCTCAAATGCCACACTTCCGTTTTCTTTATCAAAACGTTGAACACTTTGCCTGATACCCTGTGCATTGTATATCCAGCTATCGATATTTTTTATGTTACTGATGGCATCAGATTTTACAAATAGTGTATTGATAGCCGGATTGGGATACAATAATAAGTCGGTTGAAGAAACCAAATCTGCGCTGGCTGTCGTGGTCGAAGCCCAATCGTTGTAGGTTTTTAACAAAGCCTGTATTACGGGCACCAAAGCCCATGAATTGTTGTTAGCGTCATTATTGAGTACAGCAATACTTACCTCTTTATCCGGAAAATACCAGGCACTTGCCGAATATCCCAGATCACCGCCGTGGCCATAGCCTGTATACCCTAAAAAGGCTTTTTTCATAAGCCCAAGGCCATAGGTGCCGTTGGGAACACCCGAAGCGAAGACTGTTTTTTGAGCTTCTTTGACCCATTCTCCATTGACCACTTCTCCCCTAATAAAATTGTAAATCCACCGGGCAAGATCTGCAGATGTTGAATAGTATCCTCCGGCCGCACCTGCCATGGAATTTAAGGCCAGATAATTGGAATAAAAAATATGTGCGTCTTCATTCAGCTGATCGCCGTTGGTATCCAGCCACACGTGACAAACGTCGCCATTGAGTTCTTCATACGCAGGTATGGCAAATGACGATAAACCTTGTGGTTCAAAGATGTGTTCTCTCAGGTATTCATAATAGGTTTGGCCTGTAATTTTTTGAATGATGATACCTAAAAGGAAGTAGTTGGTGTTGGAGTAAGACCACTGTGTACCCGGTGAAAAGAGTGCAGGTTGCAGGTAACGGGTGATGCTGTTCCAGGGATCAAAGATGGCCTGCTGGTGGGTGAGCATCTCAATATTGAGTGCCTGGTTACTAAGAATATCGTATAAACCACTTTGATGTCGTAGCAAATGCCGTATGGTGATATTGGTGTCGATATTGGGATGACGCGTTATCCAAATAGAAATTTTATCGTCCAGCGCAAGCTGGTCTTTTTCAGCCAGCTGAAGAATGGCGGCAGAAATCAGGGTCTTGGTTACGCTACCGATGAGGTACAATTGATTAGGATCAGCGGCGACAAATGGATCTTGAGCAGCTGTGCCGGAAGCAGCAGTCCAAACATTGCCATCGGGCAATACCATGGCCCCGCTAAGTGCTACGGATTTGATTTTAATGCGCATGCTATCCAGGGTTTTGTCTAGACGTGCCTTTAAATCTACCGGAACCTGAGCTGTCAGCCAGAAGAAAGGAAGAAGAAAGAAGATCGAGAGTAAAGATCTGGGTCGCATTTTTTATTTTCAAAATTAGGATTGGTCTCCAGGAGATGAAAGGAAAATCCTGCTAAATTGCAAGGTAACATACAGGCCATTCCATTCATAAAGTCGGTGAAGTGAAATTTTATAAAGCTTATATTGAAAAATGATAATTAAGTACGTATATTTGTACTTATTTGAATACTTATTTTAATAAATATGATCGCCGCAAACTACACAGAATTTAGGACAGACCTTAAATGGTACTTGGATGAAGTTGAGGAAAACAATGAAACCCTCATCATAAAAAGAGGAACTGGAAAAGGAACTGTTATGATCTCTTTGGAAGAATACAATTCAATCATGGAAACTGTACATCTATTGCGTTCAAAAGCCAATGCTGACAGACTGTATGAATCAATTGCCCAAATGAAGGAAGGGAATGTAGTCGAAAAAGATTTGTTGGGAGAAAAATGAAAATCACCTTTTCAAAAAACGCTTGGGAAGATTATACTTCCTGGTTACAGGAGGATAAAAACATGTTGAAAAAAATCAACGAATTGATTAGAGACATCCAATCTACTCCATTTGAAGGGAAAGGTAAACCTGAACCATTAAAATATGATTTGGCTGGTTTATGGTCACGCAGAATTGATCGGGAACATAGATTGGTTTATAAGATTCACAACCACGAAATATTGATTTATGGTTGCCGATACCACTATGATAATTGATCAAAAAAAATACCCGATCGAAACAATGAAAAAATTTGGTGACCATTTTTATAGATCCGATTATGAAATTGGATGAAAGGAAACTTTCGTGATTGAAATAAACTTCTTCGTTAACTTTTTCGGCATCTGCGTGATCAAAGAAACTTGTTATTGATTTGGTTAATTCGTGTTTCCTGGTTGCCATTATCTTATATCAATAACATCTCCTGTTACCGGAATGTTAAACCCATAGTTAAGGAGTTGTCAAATGTAGATTCGCTTCGTCTAAGCTTAGTACATTTAATTTTCAAACAATCAAAAACAGAGATAAAAATGAATGGAAGGCTGATTTTTGCTTTGCTGCTGTTGGGTATGGTTTCTTGTTCACCGCGATTGACACCCTTTAGTCAGGACTTATACGATCGTTACCGGTGGTCGGATGAAGAATTAAAAAACATCCAGTTTTATTTGAGTGATGACATTGTCCTTTACAAAAAAGGAGACTCGAGTGAGGCCAGCATAGTGGATGGCAAAATCAGGATAAATAAAGAAAATACAGGGGAGCGGATTGTCATTAAAAAGGGCACACCGGGCGTATTTTTATTTTCGCCAAAAGCCAATAGATTTGCCATTTCATTTCATGAAAGTGACGACAGCAAGTATTTGATGTTTGGTCCCAATGAAGCCATCAATGGCAGGTACGCACTTCTGGCCAGAGATTGGGAAAAATATAAGGGAACTGTTACCTATCAGGACCAGCATTATACCGTAAAAGCTGACGATGCACTCAGCATCTTAATGGTTGACCTGGAAAAGGCAGTCAACAATCAAGTGAAAAACAAAGAAGAAAAGGGAAGAAAAATCAATTAGGCGTATCCGTTTCTACGGCTGCCTTCTTTTTGAAAACGGGCACCGTGCTGCAAGGTTCACCGTACATAATGGACTGTGCTACGGGCATTAATCGCCCGGTAATATCAGCATAAGCAGAGGCGGGAACTTCTTTGTCGCTACAGCCTTTGATTACAATTTTTTTGTCTTTAAAGGGCTGGAGATCCAGATTTTGAAGGGCAGTGTGGTAGTAATGGCGCAACCAGTCAGCGGCAGTGCCCGAAAATACTTCGCTGGCTACCGGGCTGGCATAGCTGCTCACCAGCATGTAGGCCCATATCGGTATGATGGCATCAGAGGAACAAAAAACACACACAACGGCATCTTTGTATTGCTGCCAATTGTGTTCTTTCAATGCCTGGCGAAAATCTTTTTCTTTTAAAATCAGTCCATGAAACAGATAGTCTTTAAGGTCAAATGAAAGCACCTGAAATGGGGGATAATATTTCTCCAGATCAATGGTAACGATACCACTTTGGTCGACTCTGTTGATTAGTGTATTTTCTGCCATGTTATGAATCCGTATGCTGCTCCTGGATAGGGTTTTCACCCTGATCTTCATAGTCTTCAACAAGCGGGTTTTCGGATTGTTGCGCAGCATCCATTTCATCGGCCTCCAGCACGATAGAAGTAGCGTTCAAATGCACGGCTTCTCCATCGACAAGGACAGGGGTTTCTACCTCCTCAGGAGAAGGTACGCCAATGGAATTCTCGGGCATTTCAAAATCTTTGAGTTTGGGTAGATCCTGGACGCCTCTTAGGCCGAAGTAATCAAAAAATTTCTCACTGGTACCGTAAAGAAGCGGTTTCCCGAGACCTTCGCTCCTTCCCTTGATTTCGATAAGCTCCTTTTCCAACAACTTCTGAATGGCATAATCGCAGTTTACGCCCCGGATGCTCTCTATTTCGGATTTTGAAACCGGCTGTTTGTATGCAATGATAGAAAGCGTTTCCAAAGCGGCCTTGCTGAGTTTTTTAGTGGTAGTTTGTTTCAGGTAATTGGAAATAGTCAGGTGAAAGGCACCCTTGGTCATAAAAGCATACCCCCCTGATATTTCTATAATTTCAATGGCAAAATCATCACTCAGGTATTTATCGCGCAACATTTGGATAGCTTCATCAACCTGCCCCGGATCGAGCAGGATCTCCATGGTTTCTTCCACTACATTGGTGATATCTTCCACGGTGATGGGTTTTTCTGATGCAAAGATCAGACTTTCAATATGGAGGGCCAGGTTTTTATTCATGATCAGTCACTTTGGTCATTGGAGGTGCAAAAGTACAATTTTTCAGCCAAGCAATGCCAAAAGTCAGGCAAAGCGGGTTTTGACGAATACTGCCAAAATGACATTTTTTCCCCGGTGGCACAACATTTGACTTCTGTGGTCAGGGATAAAAAACCCAAGATTTCAGAATTTATGAGTGAAAAACCTAAAAATTAAGGAGAAAATATGGCAAAAGGACAGATTTCAGTACAAACGGAGAATATTTTTCCGATCATTAAAAAGTTCCTCTATTCAGATCACGAGATCTTTTTGAGGGAATTGGTCTCCAATGCGGTTGACGCAACCACTAAAATAAAGGCACTGGCAGCTTCGGGAGAAGCAACGGGAGATGTCAGCAATCTTCGAATTCAGGTCAAATTGGATAAAAAAGCCAAGACGCTGACCATTTCAGACCGTGGTATCGGTATGAGTCAGGAGGAAGTTGAAAAGTATCTCAATCAGGTAGCTTTTTCTTCAGCAGAAGAATTCATCGAAAAATTCAAAGATCAAAGCATTATTGGCCATTTTGGACTTGGCTTTTATTCTGCCTTTATGGTAGCGGATCAGGTAGAGGTAGTCACCAAATCTTACCGCGAAGGCAGTCAGGCTGTAAAATGGACCTGTGACGGTAATCCGGAATACGAAATCGAAACGGCAGAAAGAGCAGAAAGGGGTACAGACATTATTCTTCACATTGGCAAAGAGTCCAAGGAGTTTTTAGAAGAGAGTCGCATCGAGGGTCTGCTCAAAAAATACTGTAAGTTTTTGCCGGTAGAAATTCAGTTTGGAACCCGCACCGAGTCGAGCTGGGAGGGAGAAGGTGATGATAAAAAAGAAGTAAAAACCGAAGTTGACAACATCGTCAATAATCCCAACCCACTATGGAAAAAGAAGCCTACGGAAATCACGGATGAAGAGTACAAGGCATTTTACAATGAGCTTTACCCTTATAGTCAGCCACCTCTGTTTTGGATCCACCTCAATATCGACTATCCGTTCAACCTAACGGGTATTCTGTATTTCCCCAAACTCAACAATACGCCGGAATTGCAAAAAAACAAGATCCAATTGTACAGCAATCAGGTGTATGTGACAGATGAAGTAAAAGACATAGTCCCTGAGTTTTTGACCTTATTGCATGGTGTGATCGACTCACCGGATATTCCGTTGAATGTATCGAGAAGTTACCTGCAAGCAGATGGCAACGTGAAAAAAATCACCAATTACATCACCAAAAAAGTGGCTGAGAAATTGGAAAATCTCTTTAAAAAAGAGCGCGAAAATTTTGAACAGCGATGGTCTGAAACCGGGGTATTTGTAAAGTATGGCATGATCAGCGATGAAAAATTCAATGAGAAGGCCATTAAGTTTGCGCTGCTAAAAAACACAGAAGACAAGTATTTTACCATTGAAGAATACAAAGAAAAAATCAAACCGCTGCAGACCGACAAACACGACCGGTTGGTTTGCATTTATGCCAACAACATCAAGGATCAATATGCCTATATAGAAAGCGCCAAATCCTATGGCTATGATGTTTTGATCTTTGACAGCATGATCGACAATCATTTTATGCAACACCTCGAATACAAAGGAGAAAAGCTCACCTTTGTAAGGGTTGACAGTGACACAGTCGATAACCTGGTTCAGAAAGAAGAGAAAAAGGAATCGATTTTATCTGAAGATCAGCAGAAAGAAGTAGAGGCTTTGTTTAAAGAATGTTTGGGTGAAAAAAAGGGTGGCCATGTAGAACTCAAGGCATTATCGCCCGACGATAATCCGGTAATGATCACCAAACCTGAGTTCATGCGAAGAATGAAAGAAATGCAGATGATGCAAGGCATGGACAATGACCTGTTTGGAGATATTCACAACGTGGTGGTCAATACCAATCACCCGCTTATTGCCAACAAGCTGCTTACCGAAAGCAAAGATAAGCAGGGAGAGATGGTTTCCTATCTCCACCATCTGGCACTGTTGCAGCAAAATATGTTGAAAGGTGAAGATCTCGCCAGCTTTGTAAAAGAAAGTTTAAACAGATTGAGTTAAAAGCGGAGGGGTGGGTTCCACCCCTCTTTTTTTATAGAGTATTCGATGTTGATGCGTACGGGTTCACCATGATAGGCAACTTCCACTTTTCTTATGTATTCAGCACCCAGGCGCTCCATGGCAATCTGTGAGCGTCGGTTGTTTTCTCCAACATGAAAAAAGACCTGGTCTACCCATTGGAATGCATGGTTGAGCATGAGGGTTTTCATTTCCGGATTGAATCCATTTCCCCAGTATTTGCGCCCAATAAATGTATAGCCGATAAACACTTTTTTTTGGCTGGGGTCATAATCATAAAAGCGCGTTGAACCCGCCACGTCACCTGTGATTTGGTCAATAGCGAGGTATGCCCCTCCTGATTCCAAAGCCCCCTGAAAAAAGGTCTGAAAAACCGGCAATTGATACCTGTTGGGATTCGGGTGCTGCAGCCAGATCAAAGGATCTGATGCCACCGCATACAAGGCATCAAAATCTGTAGGTCTGAGAGCCTGAAGCTTAACCCGGGTGCCGGATAATGGTTGCTGAAACGGAGAGGATAGCATATGTAATTGTTTATTATTTGTTAATCCTTTGAAAGGCAAGATAATACATTGTAACTTGCTGGAAAATAGCGGAATGAAAAAGTTAATTTTCTCCCTGGGTCTTTTGGCAATGGTTTCGTGTGGTTCTTATAAAACCGAAATGTGGTTTAACGCAGATGGTTCGGGCAAAACAGAATTGAGTTTTGATTTAGGTACCATGATCAAAGAAATGAAATCGGCTTTTGATGGCATCGGCAAAGAAATGATGAAAGACAGTTTGTTGGCTGAGAACACAATGCAGACAGACTCATTTCAGAACCTGACAATGGATACTATGGTCAATGAAGCGCCCCCTGCCCTCAAAGAAGGCGGAGAAAATGAGGTGCAAGACACACAATGGATGGAGGGTATGCCTGGAGAGAATCAAGGTATAGGGTCTGTCTTTCCGGCCAAAAAGAAATCGAGTCCTGAAGTGTTTATAAGCAGTCTGGATCAGGGAAAGGTAGATACAATGGTAAATTTTTATTCCATTATACCCGACAGTATAAAAAACAAGTTGGCTAATCCTAAACTACTCAAACAGGTTGAATTGGAGATGCACCTGGATTCGGCCAATGAAACGGGATTGATAGCTTTCCGGTATCACTATAAGGACCTGAAGGAAGCCATAGAAATTGGAAAATTGATGGAGACTACAGAAGTGCTGGAAACCGGAAATGCTGATTCTTACCAACAATTTCAACGCAATTTTAGTTTTCTCAGCAGCATTGACTACAACGTAAAAGCAGGCACTCTCGTAAGTGCAGAAGAAGATCTTTTTAAGTCAGGTATGGTTTCCGAAAAAATGTTAGAAGGTGTAGACCCTGAAAATGAATTTGCTTTCAAACTTTTTTTGGAAATAATGGGCATGGATAAAACGGAAATCATTCTCCATTTGCCCCGAAAAATAAAGGAAGTAAAAGGCATTGAATATATGCAGGTTGACGATAATACCGTTAAATTGATTTTTGATATGGCAGCCATCATCAAGTCAAAAAAAGTGCCGGGTTACGAGATCAGGTTTTGATGAAAAAAAAGGAGCCGGTTACTTTATTTTTCAGGTAGTCCAACACACTTCAATATGGAGTCGATATAAACCCAGCCCTGCAGGTAGCGATTATAGTAATCTAAATTATCAAGTACGGTGAAAGGAATGCCAGACTTTTCAATAGCGGTGACATAAATATCAAAAAGGCGCTCTCTGTCGAAAGGGTTTTCCCGAAGAGGATCCGGAACCCATGGAATATTGGGCTTACAAAGCAAATAGTGCCTGTTGTGTTTCCTCAAGTGCTCTAAAAGCGCAGGATCGTCCTCCTTGAACACTTCGCGTTTCCAGATGTAAAGGGTGAGCAGGTCTGTATCACAAATGATGTATTGACCTCCTGCATCCTGCTCCATCTTGAGTTGATTCTCAGCTATGGTATCAAGGTCTTGCAGGGTATAACGAAGGGTTTTACCGTCCAGATAACTACGTGCATATTCAGGCACCCAGGATAGTCCCAGCTCTTCTGCCAATTGACTGGAAAGGCTGGTTTTACCAGAGCTTTCAGGACCCGTAAAAACAAAAAAGGTTTTCAATGTTTGGTTTCAACTTTTTTCATCAGTTCAGGATTTTTGGCCTGGAACCTCTTCAACCGGGGAATGCTCACTGCCCGAATATAGGGTTGGTTGGGATTTAATTTTTCATAATCCTGATGATAGGCTTCGGCAGGATAAAATCCATTAAATCTTTCCAATGTCGTCGAAATGGTACCTGCATCGTATTGACCTGTGCCATACAGGGAAGATATATATTGTTGCGCACTTTCTTTTTCCGAATCATTTCTATAAAAGATGGCGGACCTGTATTGTCGGCCTGAGTCAGGACCCTGACGATTGAGTGTGGTAGGATCATGGCTATCAAAAAAAATCTTTAGCAGTGTGTTGTAAGAAACTTTCGTTGAATCGTAGTATACCTCCACAGTTTCAGCATGGTTGGTTGCACCCGATGAAACATCGTCGTAATTGGCATCCTCAGCATTTCCACCACAATAACCGGAAACGACTTCTTCAACTCCATAGACCGATTCAAAGATGGCTTCCACACACCAAAAACAGCCGGAAGCAAAGTATGCTTTAGCAATACCTTCTTTCGGGATAAAGGGTGCTTTGGGCGTTGTTTTTTGACCGGCCTGGCAGGATTGAAAATTCAGTGAGGCCAGCAACACAAAAATGATGCTTGTGCTTTTCATAAGTACATTTTTAAGTATAACAATAATAATAGGGCAATGTTTGTAAAAGTCCAGATTCATGGAAAGAGCAAACACGGCCGAAAAATACAATCGAATTGAGACTTTCTGTTATATCCGGTAAGAAACAAAGTTGGCAGATTCGGCAGACAATGGCTGAAATTGACGATATTTGCAAAAAAAAGAATGCAGTTTATTTCTGAAGACGACATCGAAAAAGTAATTGACGGATATTACGAAAGTGAAAAGAAGTTTTTCAGCGACAGGGAGGCGTTGATTGCAGGTCAGCCTGCTTTCTCTGCTATGCTCACAGATGAGGGCTTCGAGTTGCTTTCAGATGACGAGTATGAACTTCTTTGGTTCATGGCTACCGTAATTTATACCGCTTCGAATACCGTGAATGGCCAGATCAAGTCTTGCGATCCGGAAGTGATGTCGGAGCTTGAAGAAAACAACTGGTTGAAAATGGAAGAAGCCAAAGGCGGTAATTTCCACGAACGCCTCAATGTTTTCTTTCATGAATATGCGCAGGAAGATTTGCTGGCCTTTGTGGAAGACAGTCTTGAGTCTGACGAAGATATTGAAGTATCTCCGGCTGGCAGGGAGCTGATTTTTGTTGCCTGCAAAACATTGATTGATTCGCTGGAATCGGGGTCACAAGTTTGATTACCAAAGTATAATAAATTTAAAAAATTGTGCTATAAACCGGCAGGCAAATGCTTTGCACAATTGTTGGGTGAAAACGGCTAAATCCTATTTTTTATTCGTTACTTTACAACTGAATTTTTCACCAAAATCATGAGACTGACACTGTAGAATGAAGAACAACTACTTTGAGCTTATAAACCAGACCTACTTTTTTCCACAGGATGGTTTTGATCTCAGAAATGATTACCTGACATTTCACGATTTTTCCCTCAAATACCTTATTGACAAATACGGCACCCCTTTTAGGTTGACTTATTTGCCCCGGATAGGAGATCAGATCAAAAAGGCAAAAAACCTTTTCAACAAGGCCATTAAAGCCAACAACTATAAAGGAGAATACTTTTATTGTTATTGTACCAAATGTTGCCACTTTAGTCACGTGATCAATGAGGCACTCAACCATGGAGTTCACCTGGAAACGTCCAGTTCATTTGACATTGACCTGATCAGAAGATTATTTGAAAAAGGAAGAATCAGCAAAAAGACATTTCTTATTCACAATGGTCACAAGACCGATGATTACCTCGATAAAATCGTAGGGTTGTTGGATGATGACTTTGAGAACGTCATTCCCGTGATGGACTCTAAAGTCGAAATTGACCGTTTGCTGGCAAGAACCAAAAAAGACCTCACCATTGGCATCAGGATGGCCATCAACGAGGAGCCGCAATCTGCCTATTACACTTCAAGATTGGGTATCAGGAGCACAGAAATCATTGAATATTATAAACAAAAACTGGCGCGCAAGAAGAAGGTCAAACTCAAGATGCTTCATTTTTTTGTGGATTCCGGAATAAAAGACACCCTTTATTATTGGGGTGAATTCAGGAAAGCACTGAAGATTTTTGCCGACCTCAAAAAAATATGTCCTTCATTGGACAGCATCAACCTCGGAGGGGGACTTCCCATACGAAATAACCTTGCTTTTGAGTACGACTACAAATACATGATCGAAGAAGTAGTGCGCAACATCAAAGAGGTATGTCAGGAAGAAGGGATCGAAGAACCCAACATTTTTACAGAGTTTGGTAAATATACCGTAGGCGAGAGTGGGGCCATTATCTTTAAGGTTCTGGAAGCCAAACAGCAAAACGATGCGGAATTGTGGTATCTGATTGACAACAGTCTTATGAATACCATACCCGATGCATGGTCTATTTTTGAAAAGTTTATTCTTCTTCCCATCAACAAATGGAAAGAAGATTATGCGCAGGTTAATATTGGTGGCATCAGCTGTGACCATTCAGATTATTACAACTCTGAAGACCTCGACCAACAGATCTTTCTGCCCAGGGTTGATAACGACAGTGATGAACCGCTTTACCTTGGATTTTTTCACACAGGAGCATACCAGGAAGCCATCAGTGGCTATGGAGGAATAAAACATTGCCTCATTCCTTCTCCCAAGCACATTATTGTAGACAGGGATGAAAAGGGCAATTACCGCGACTGGGTTTATCGTGGAGAGCAGACAGTCAACGATATGCTTCAAATTTTAGGATATGAGTAACAGAATATATGCCGGCCTTGAGTCGGGAAAGAATGACTTTGATAAAGCCAGGGTCCTTCTTCAGTCGGTTCCTTTTGATGGAACCAGTACCTGGGGCAAGGGTGCAGATCAGGGTTTCGAAGCTTTTTGTGATGCATCGGACAACATGGAGATTTATGACATAGAAACCGATTCAGAACCTTATCTGATTGGTGTGCATATTTTGGATGAAATCGAGGAAAGAAAAGATGCCACCAAAATGTTTGAAGCTACCTATGGCAAGACACGTGAAATGCTCAAAACAGGTAAATTTTTGACTGCATTTGGCGGCGAACATAGCATTAGCATAGGCATCATTAAGGCACACTACGAGCATTTTGAAAATCTCACCGTACTGCAAATGGATGCCCACACAGATTTAAGGCCGGAATACCATGGTACTCCCTACAACCATGCCTGCGCTGTATATGATGCTTCCAAAAATGCCAACCTCATTCAGGTGGGTATTCGCAGCATGGACGTTTCAGAAAAAGAACACCTGGATCGCAACAAAGTCTATTTTGCTGAAAACATCATGGACAATGACTTCTGGATGGAAGAAGCCTTGGGCAAAATGACGGACAATGTTTACATCACCTTTGACCTGGATTGTTTTGACAGTTCAATCATGCCGTCTACAGGAACTCCGGAACCGGGTGGCATGTATTGGTACCAGGTGCTGGATTTTTTAAGAAGAGTATTCCGTCGGAAAAATGTTGTCGGGTTTGACATCGTTGAACTGGCTCCGAATC
>CALJKQ010000146.1 GCA_937973565.1 uncultured Saprospiraceae bacterium
CCAGGATGCCGGCAAAGCCTTTGGAAACGCTGCCAATCCTAAAGATGCTATGTTCATCGATAACACCCCCTCCCATTTTTCCCCGACAATTGCCATTGAATCTTTGGTAAACAACTTTACCCTGGTAAACTATACCGATAGCAAAGGCAGGTTGAGGAGTAGCCCTTTGTTCGGCATCGAGGGTGGCATCAAGCTGTTTGAAGTCCAGCTTAAGTATTTGATCATTTTTTTGGGTCTCTGCCCTACCTTCAACCTGCTGATGAACGCACGACCCAACAACGATAGAAATTACCAAAAGAAAACAAAAGGCAGAAAACCGCATGAAAAAACATTGTCAATTAGGGTAGCGAAAATAATCAAATATTTACTACCCCAATGTCAAAGCCCAACAGAGTACCTGAACTTTACAACCCAATGCAATTTTGTCGATGAAGATTAGATTTTGGTCTATAAACAAAATAATTTTTTTCCAAAGACGTCAACCTTCCATCATTTTTTTCGTTTTCCATGATAGATTAACGCACAATCAAAATTTTATTTGTTTCCCGCTTTTGAAATTAAGTTTATGAAATACATTATTACATTTGGCTTTATGGTGTTGAGTTGGGTTTTGACGGCCCAGAATTTCACCTTAAGCGGCTATGTAAAAGATGGAGGTACGGGTGAGACCCTTATTGGTGCCAACATCTTCAATACAGCCAATCCTGAACAAGGAACATCCAGCAATGCGTATGGGTTTTACTCCCTTACCTTACCCAAAGGCACCTACAGAATAGCCATTAGCTATCTAGGTTTCCAGGAGCAATTTTTTGAGATCAATTTTGATAAGGACCTGAAGCTCAATGTAGAAATGACTGAAGGGGTGACCATCGAAGAAGTGGTCATTTCTGCCGAAAAGGAGGAAAGAAGACGCAATGTTGAAGGCACGCAAATGGGAACTGTCAGTTTGCCTGTAGAAAACATCAAAAAATTGCCTGCCATTTTTGGAGAAGTCGACCTTTTAAAATCGATTCAATTGTTGCCGGGGGTACTATCTTCCGGTGAGGGCAATGCCGGCTTTTATGTGAGAGGGGGCGGTCCCGATCAAAATCTGGTTTTGTTGGATGAAGCGGTGGTTTACAATTCGGGACACATGCTCGGTTTTTTTTCTGTCTTCAACGCTGATGCCATTAAGAATACTACCCTGATCAAAGGAGGCATGCCCGCCAACTACGGAGGAAGGTTGTCGAGTGTACTGGACATTCAAATGAAAGAAGGAAACCAAAAAGAATACAGCGCAGAAGGTGGTGTGGGCTTGATTTCTTCCAGACTTACGGTTCAGGGACCGATATGGAAAGACCGCACATCATTTATCGTTTCCGGTCGAAGGACCTATGTCGGGGACCTGGTGCAGGCAGCACTGAAAGGATCCAGTTTTGAGGGTACCAATTACTATTTTTATGACCTCAATGCCAAAATCAACCACAAAATCAGTGATAAAGACCGACTTTTCTTCAGTGCCTACTTCGGAAGAGATGTGTTGAAATTCAGACAACCCAAGCGGGATTTCAGGTTTGATCTTCCCTATGGCAATTCAACTGCTACCTTAAGATGGAATCACCTCTTTTCTGATAAATTGTTTTTCAATATGTCGGCTGTGTACAACGACTACCAATTTGAATTCAACGGAGGGCAGGATGATTTTACTTTTAAGCTATTTTCAGGAGTTAAGGACTGGAATTTAAAAATGGACTTTGATTATTTTGCGGGAACACGCCACAATATCAAATATGGTCTGAATTACACATATCATACCCTTACCCCCAACACTGCGCAGGCAACCAGTGGCGACGTAGAATTCAGCACCGGATTTTTACCCAAATACGCCAACGAGTATGCCCTTTACTTTATGGACGATATTAAGGTAAACAACCACCTGGGCATCAATGCAGGCGTGAGGTATTCGATATTTTCACAAGTGGGACCCTATACATCCAAATTAGACGGAACCCAATATGGCAGTTTCGAACCCGCCATTACCTATACAGGGCTGGAGCCAAGGGTGAGTTTCAAGTATAAAACATCTGAGACATCCAGCTTAAAAGGAGGAGTCACTTTCACCAATCAATACCTGCATCTGGTAAGCAATAGCAGCAGCACCTTGCCAACCGACATTTGGGTGCCATCGACAGAAATCGTGAAGCCTCAAAGGGGAATACAATATGCTTTGGGTTTCTTTAAAAATTTCGATAATGACACTTACGAGACATCGGTAGAAATATATTACAGAGATTTAAAAAACCAGATAGACTATGCAGATGATTATGTCAACGACATTTCCAAAGAAGTAGAAGACGGCTTTGTTTTTGGCAAAGGCCGAGCCTATGGAGCAGAATTTTTTATTAAAAAATCAGTAGGCCGACTCAATGGATGGATAGGTTATACCCTAAGCCGCACGGAAAGATCATTTGACAGGATAGAGAATGGCAGGTGGTATCCGGCAGTGTACGATAGAACCCATGATTTATCGGTAGTGGTCAACTACCAAATTTCCAAAAAATGGGAGTTTGGCGGTGTATTCATCTATGGAACCGGTAAGTTGTTTACGCCCATCAATGGCTTTTTCTTTACGGAACAAAACCTCAACCTGTTTTATGGTCCACGCAACAGCCAGCGTCTGGATCCTTACCACAGAATGGACATTTCATTTACTTATACACCCAATCCTGATTCAAAAAAGAAATGGAGGGGCTCATGGAATTTTTCGGTTTACAATATTTACAACCGTAAAAACCCGTTCTTCATCAACTACGACATCAATACTGATTTCCAAAATGGAAGCACTACCATTGATGGCACTAAAATCACCATCTTTCCATTTATTCCATCCATTACCTACAACTTTAAATTCAATTAAGCCATGAAAAAAATAAAATTGTATTTGCTGCTGTCTTTGGGTCTTTGGTTTGTATCGTGCGAAGAACCCTACATACCACCCACTACTGAAGAAGACCAACAATATGTAGTTGAGGGCTATATTGAGGAAGGAGAAGGCAGTATGCCTACTTATGTAATGGTAACCAAAAGTTTGCCTTACCTGTCGACCATTGGTCCGGAACAACTGGCCAATATATTTGTGAAAAATGCCAATGTCACGGTGAATGATGGAGAGAAGACTGTCACGCTGGTCCAACTTTGTTTGAATGAATTACCGGAGGAGTTGCGCAGGCAAGCACTGGAATTGTTGGGTCTGAATCCGGATAGTTCGAGTGTAAACATCTGCCTTTACGTTGACATTCTCCAGCAACTCAACAAGAAACAAGGTGGCAAATACGACCTCAATGTAGATATTGATGGCTACAATTTGTCGGCTACTACTACAATTCCCAACTATGTGCCTTTGTATGACCCTCATTTTGAAGAGCCTCCCGGTGAGCCTTCGGATACATTAGCCGCATTGTGGTTTAAAATCAAGGATCCGGCAGGCCCCAATTATTACCGTTATCTAACCACAGGTGATGAAGGAGACGGTTTGCTAGCTCCATTCCAATCCACCACCGACGACTCGTTTTTTGATGGCAAAGAATTTGATTTTCCATTGAACCAGGCTGAGCGACGAGGAGGAGGTGATGGAGACAATAATTTTGATGACTTTGGGCTTTTCCACAGAGGAGATAGTTTAACCGTAAAATGGATGTGTCTCGACAAAGTGCATTATGATTTTTGGAGAACACGCGATTTTGCTGCCAACAGCGGCGGTCCCTTTTCAAGCTATACACGAATCAAAACCAATATCAATGGAGGTTTGGGTATTTGGGGAGGATACTCGGTAGGCTACCATCGGTTGTACTGCCCTCCAAAATAAAAAAGGCTCCGGAAATACCGGAGCCTTTTTTTTATCTGGCGATTATCAATTTGCCGGAGATTGTTGTTTTGTCCGACCTTAATTCCACGCGATAGAAGCCTGGGAGTAATGCCGACGTATCCAGGAAATAGGACTGAAGTCCGATATCCTTTCTACTCAACATCAATTTACCGGTGGCATCAAAAACGTTCAATTGAACCTTGTCAGCAAATGACTGGCTGTTGATCCAAACGCCATCACTGGCCGGGTTGGGTCTCATGGTAAAACTGGCTTTGGAAGCAAGATCACCGGTAGAAGAAATCACGAGGCATTCAGATGTGTCAATGCAAATGCCATCCGTAATGATTACCGCGTAACTGCCAGGCAATGGATCAACTAAGGTTTGATCTGTTTCTCCCGATACAATCGCGCCCGTACCACAATTGATCCACTGGTAATTGGCATTGCTAACTGTTGCTTTTAAAACAGTATCTTCCTTTATAATTCCTGCTGTCAGATCTGAGATGGTTATATCCAACTTAATGATACTATCACAGCCGATGGCATTTTCCAATACCTGGGTGTATATACCGGTATTGGTGTATGCTACCCCATTGTATACCAACGGACCACAAGAAGAGAAACTCAGATTGGTCTGGGGTGAATCATCATTGATGATCAACTGTAAGGTAAGAATGCTGTCACATCCTTGTGCAGATACAAGATTTTGTGTGTAAACTCCGGTTTCGGTATAAATGGAATCATTGATTACAAAAACATTGCAAGCGGTGGCGAAGACCGTATCATACACCGGTTGGAGAATGGTAAGGTTTACAATAACAACGCTGTCGCAGCCTGTGGCTGAAATTAAGTTATGCGTATACCTTCCGGACTCAGTATAAACATTGCCCAGGTATTCAAATGACTTACAAGCAGTCTTATTGATGAGGTTCAAGGTATTTTGTCCTTCGAGGATGGTAAGTACAAGCGTAATGGTACTGTCACAGCCCACGCTGTTGAAGAGCAATTGAGTATACGTGCCGCTTTCTGTATAATCTTGTCCATTGAAAGTAAAGGCCTCACATTGCGATACAGCAATGAGGGTATCTGTGCTGCGGTTTATTTGAACACTGTAATGAATGATGCTATCACAACCGGCTGCTGTTTGGTAAATGTGCGTATAGGTGGCACTTTCGTAATAAACCGAGTCGCCAAATACAGTCGAATCGCATTCAATACCAAATATGGTCTCTTCATAAACCGGATTAACTGTGAGCAACAAGGTAAGAGTGCTGTCGCATCCAGCCTGATTGACCAGTTGCTGCGTGTAACTTCCCGATTGGTCATAAACTGTACCATTTAAATTGTAAGATCCGCAAGAAACAAATTCAATAAAAGAGGTAGTATTTTGCCCCGGTTTGATTTCAACATTTATGGTAAGGGTGCTATCGCAGCCCTGTGTCGTCAGCAGGTATTGCGTATAGGTACCGGAAGTGAAATAAGATACGTTGTTCACCACTGCCATTTCACAGGCAGAAATATTCAAAGTATCTCTGTCACTCTTGTAGATTGTCAGGTTGAGTACTACGGTAGAGTCGCAGCCAAAACGATTGATGAGGTGTGCAGTATAAGTTCCGGATTCGAGGTAAAACTCACCGTTGAAAAAATACAACTCACATCCCGAATCTGTAATTTCGTAATAGGAGTTGAAACCCGGTTTGATGGTAAGGTCGAGCGTGAGGATGCTATCACATCCCTGAGCATTGACCAAGGTTTGCGTATAAATGGCCGTTGCAAAATATTCAATGTTGTTGAACACATAACTCTGACACGCTTCTGCCACATGGTATGAAGCGCTGGGATCCAGGATATCTACCAAAGGAACCAGGATGCTATCACAACCCGAGCTATTGGTAAGTGACTGGGTATACTGACCATCTTCTGTATATAAGACACCATTTACCCTCACACTGTCACATGCATTGACTTCAAGCGTGTCAAATGAGGGGATGCCCGGGATGATGGTAAGGTTGAGTACCACGATGCTATCACAACCAAGAGTGGTGCTCAGCGTATCCGTGTAAATACCCGTTTCATTGTAGGTATTTCCCAACCATTCGAATTGCACGCAAGTGGACACCTCCAATTCAAACAATGTTGAAGGGTTCACCGTAAGATTCAAAATTACAATGCTGTCGCAGCCAAAAGCACTGGTGAGATTGTAAGTATAAATTCCCGATTGGTTGTAAACATCACCAAGGAAGACAAAGCTATCACAGGCTGCGATATTCAGTTCTGTGGTATCTTTCTTATAAATGGTCAGCTGCAATAAAATGGTACTATCGCATGCGCCACTCACCTGCGATGGCAGAATCTGGGTGTAATAACCACTTTCGAAATAGGTGATGCCATTGTAGATAAAGCTATCACAACCGATGGATTGAACCGAAGAAGCCGTTACCTGCAAATTGCATGACTCCTGCACGTCCTCAAGGTATTCACATGCTCCATCATTTCGAAATACGCTGGCAGGCTTACAAGAGGCCAAATATTCACAAACATTGTCAATATTGCAAACCGACAAGTTTTTATTCAGAAAGATTTCAAGAGACTGTACATTCTCCATATTCACGCTATCGAGGCCAACAAGGCTGATGAGGTTACCGTTGCTACTGATAGATATTCCTCCCCTGATTTCTTTTAAGGAAATCAAGCCGGCTAAATCCTGAAGGGCAGGATTGAAGAAGATGTTGAGGTTTTCACCAATCTCTGATAACGCATCAAAGCCATCTAGGTAATCGAGGCTGTTGTTTCCATAAATTGACAAATAACTGCCTATACTTTTCAATTGTGACATAGCGTATAGGTCAGAAAGCAGCGAATTGTTGCCGAGATCAAAATACTGACCAATTCTGGAAAGAGAATCCAAACCGGACAGTGAAAACAAACTCGCATTTTCAGTAATGTTGACTCCTCCGGTGACCGATCTGATATGACCTAAACCTTCCAGGTTGAGAATTTTTTTATTGCCGGAAATTTGCAGGTTGCCCCGCACAGTATCCAGTTTAGGGAAGGCATTAAAAACTTCCAGAGATCCGTTGTCTGCAATGATCATATCACTTCCTACCAAAGGTAATTTGTCAAAGCCATAAATAATCACCAATGAGTCATTCTTTGCTACGCGCAATCCACCATCCAGAATTTCCAAATTAGAAAATGCACCCAATTCCCTCAATCTCACATTGGCTGCTATGTTGATGGCGCCACCTACAAAATTGAGGTCATCCAATCCTGCCAAGGTAGCCAAACGAGGGTTTTCTTCTATGTTGAGCGAACCCGTGACTATCAGCAATCCTGAAAGACCATTTAGGTTGGAAATTTTGGCATTTCTGCGAATGGTAAGATCACCCGATACCACAGCCAATGACTCAAGCCCAGAAAACTGTGCAATGTTGCCTGACGATATGGAAAGGTTTCCCTCTATTGTCTCAACGCCTGTGAGGCCAATGAGATTGGTTATTTCATCTCCGGTAATCAGCACATCGCCCAAAATAGTTATACAACCAGGATATTTGATAGGAAAAGAGTCGATCTGTTCCTGAAGAGAAAATACAGCCCCATTGTTTAGACAGCTCTGCGCCTGCACTTTAACGAGCATTAACAATAGAAAAAGAGTAATAATTTTATTCACTGATTGTCAATTTTAAGGATGAGCAAGAGGGGTGGTTATTGGATTATTTAACGGTTGTTGCCATCATTCTCCTCCCTATCAGGGCATAATAAATTCCAAACATAGCCATTGTATACAAAAGATCTCCAGCCAAAGAAGCTCCGTAAAACGGAAGGGCGTTGAAATAACAGCTAATCAAACCCATACCGTCTTTGGCGTAAAAAAGGCCGGAGGCCCAGTAGCCAAAATTAGAAATCATGAAGAAAATCAGCGAAGATGCTACGGCTGAGAGTCCCAATTTCAAAGCACTGTTTTTGGAAGAAAGAAAGGTCATTCCGAGCCAGCTGGTGAGTACATAACTGAGGCACTGCCAGAAGATGTTGTAATCAACCCAGGTAAATTCCGTAAACATGGATTGGTACACCGTGTTGTTGAGGATTACTCCACTCAGCCAGGCTGCGATACAAGGCGCTGCCATAGCGAGGTAACGGTTGCCGATCATGGCACCACTAAACAAGGCAATAGCGCCAAACGGAGCAAAATTATATGGATGAGGTATTAACCTGCTGACAACCGCCAGCACAATTATACCAATAGCCAAAAAAGATGAATAGGATTTGTTGATATTCATGGTGTTGTAATCTATTTAAAATTTAAAGGATGTTCCAATCATGTATGTTTTGTAATCGTATTTGCTATTTGACTCAAAAAAGTTGGCGAAGCTGAGTTGACCGAACAGGTCAAAGCCCCCTAAGCCCAGGCCTGCTTTGACGCCGTAAATCCACTTGTTGAGTCCGTAGGCACCGTGCCTGTATTCTTCAATTTCTTCTTCTTTTTCTTTCAATGTTATTTTCTGGCCCGCTCCAATGTTGTAGCCTCCAAAACCTCCCAAACTGATGTGGAAAGTTTTGGTGAGTTTCCAATTGAATACCAAAGGAAGGGTAAAATAATGTGCAATGAGTTTGGGGTCTTCGGAAGCATTGGGTATGCTGGTAAAGCCCGGCACCTGCCCGTTGCCTTCTGATATTAATCGCACATCGTTGGAAAATTTAAACCTGTTTCTCAAATAAGTAACACCGGCTTCGATGCTCACTTTATTGGACAAAGGCACTATTTTGACAAGTCCGAAATTCCAGAACCAGGAAGCCCCGGGATTGACGATGGGTTCACTGTCGAGGGTAGTCAAGCTCATAAAAAAGTTGTTGATTCCCGTTTCGATGATCACTTTGGATTTCATTTTTTTGAACGGATTGAATTTGTCGATGATGGGATTGCCAAGACCCATATCTGTGTTTTCAGGCATGTCATCACCATTGCCATAGTCACCCATGTCCTCCGGATTTTCTTCGTCAGCTGGAGGCTGGGGTGGTTCGGCTTCGATAGGTTCAACTTGGGAATAATCCTCTTCCGCGACAGGGGTTGGTGTTTCTACCACAATGGCTTCAAGATAAGATATCAAATTTGACATCATCATATCTATGCTGTCCATTGTCTGGATGACCTTTGTAGAATCCGCGTAATTTTTGGCAAAAGAAAGGTTGGCTCTTGCTTCCTGGAGGTAATAAAGCTGGCTTGAAATTTTTTCCTGCTGGTCCTGGCCAAACAGAGCCAGTGTCATTGATAAGAATATCGAAGTAAGGGTATAACGCATTATTAAAGTATTTAAAACAAAAATAGTAAAAACAAGCCGCTCTTTTTAATTGCGAATGAATATTTGGCCGGGAGCCACTCCTACCGGGTAACTGCGTGATACACCGCTATCCAGATTTAATGAAATCAAAGATCCCTGACTGGCAAAATCTTTGGGATCCGTGTAATACAAAATTTTATTTGGTTCGTCTATCGCCAGTCCGTATATTGAAGAAGGTTCTGTTGTTAATTTCAATTTTTCAAAATTATTATCTCCAATTTTAAACTTATAAACAGCTGCATAATCATTGAAATAAAGTGTATTCTGACTTTTATCCAGACATAAATTAACACATCCCTGGGGTAGATTAAATAACTTAACGGAACTTCCATTCTCTTGCCATTTAAACAAAGCACCTTCATAACTTTGGCCCGTGAGCCAATCAAAATGCCCTTCACAAAGAACATATAAGTTGTTGGATGCATCCATCACCATGGAATTGGGTCCCTTAGCAAGGGTTTGGTAAGTGAGCATTGTAAAGTCCGGCAAGCTGAACTGAACAAGGATTGAATCTACTGAAAAACCATTAGACAGGGTCACCCATAAACGATTGTTATGAACCAACATTTTTTCAGGTGCTCCATTGAATTTCACTGTCCTTTCAACATTATTATTTTCGCTGATCACATTGATTTCTCCTTGTGCTCCGTTGATTCCCCAGGAAGACACGATCGTCTTGTTTCCCCATCCAACAAAATACCTTGGCAGACTTTGTACTTCCAGTGTCTTGATCAATTTGAAAGATTCATCCGTGATGGTAATGTTTTTGGCATTGTTGACCGCAATGAAATATTGGTTGGCATTGAAGTAAATGGATTGCACCGTATTTCCCAGCTTTAATCCCGGATTTCTGTCTTCATACAAATCTGAGGATTTCAGTTGATCGTTGGTGAGCCATGATACAGAGCCATTTCCATCCGGAAATTTTCCTTGATTGGCGCAGAATACACCCGATTTCACAAGGCTTGTATCCGTGGGATTTTCATCTTTTTCACAAGCTGTCAAAACAAGTAAAATGGTAAACAAAAAAACAAATTGAGTTTTCAGATTCATGGTAAACGGTATTGTATAGTTGATTGAATAGTAATGTTGCGAAGGGGCATGGGATAAGCCCTGATGAATTCATACCGGGTTTGCCAGATATTTTCAAGCCCCATGCCTATTTTTAAAACCAGGTCTTTGAATGCTGTACTGTAACCGGTTTTCAAGGATCCCGTAACAAAAGGATCCAGGAAATATGAGTTGTCGCTGGTATCGTATCTTTTGCCGACATAGACTAAGTCTGCATGAACATACCACTTACGGAAACCATAGTAGCCTGCCAGACTGGCTTTGTGAACAGGCACATACAACAATTGGCGTCCGACTGCAAGGCTTTGGTAGTCTGCCAGATTGGTAGCCTTTGTGAAACCATATTGAAGAGAGACACGTCGTTCAGAAAAGCCATTGGTGTGGTTATACTCGACCATAAGTTCTCCTCCCCTCGACCATACTTTTTTTAAATTATCGGGAGTCCAAATGGATCCTCCCAATCTTATCCATTGGATATAATCATCAATCCAATAACTAAAAAAAGAAGTCTTTACTGCGAAATTTTGACCAAGTCTGAAATTTGCCCCAAAGTTGATTTGGCTGGATTTTTCTGTTTTAAGATTGATATTACCCCCGGTAGGCCAATACAAATCATTAAAGCCGGGTAGGTTGTAATTCCTTAACAAACTACCGTAAAATGTGGGACTTTCCCACCTTATTTCTGCATTTATTGGTGTAGGCTTACCATTGTTAAAATGGGGACTTAGCAGGGCCTGAAATCTTGATGTCCCTATTTTCCATTTCACCCCACCGGATAACATGAGGATATTCCTCTTTTTGGTATCCTGATAAAAGTTGGCATTGACGCTTTCACTTTTCAGCGTTGCCCCGGCAATCCAGGTATCTTTGTATGTTGCCGTGGTTGCCAATACAATTTGTTGACTTTCGGCATTAGAATTGACACCGCTGGCCTTGTAGTTCAATTTTTCGTTGAAAAAGCCGACCTGGTTTTTAAATGTTAGAGAGTTTGTATGGTATTTGTGATTGAACACTACCCTCAAATTGTCATCGATTTGAAATTGCGATAAATCCTCAAAATATGGCCCGGGAATATCCCTGTCGAATCTTTGCAACCAGACAGCAACATCCAGCGTCTGTGTACCAGGCAATGAAAAGGATGCATCAGCATTAATATTTCTCCCTTTTTTGTGGAAGGGAGCGCTGGTAAGCCGAGTTCCGGAATAGTTGAATGGAATTTTATTGAAATCATTGACTTCTTCCCAAAAAAAGCGAAACTTATTCTCTTTAGTAGCGAGGTTAATATCCAGCCCCATTCTGCGATTATGAAGTGTATTGGCTGAAATGGAGGCAGTTACTTTATTATGGTCTGAACCATTGGATTTTAGCAGCAAAGCCCCCCCCAATGTATGGTTGCCAAAACTTGCTGCCATGCCGTCTTTGAATAATTTATTGGCATTAAAATAATAGAGCGGGATTAATGAAACATCGGCAACTCCGGTAGTGGTTCCATTGATGGTTATGCCTTCAAAAAGAATGGCTGTATGTCTGGATGACATACCCCGGTTGGATAGTGTGGCCAAGCCGTTTATACTATATGCATTTATGGAAAGAGCCGGCATTTGGATCCATTGTGCCGGGTGTGTGGCGAAGGTATCGACAGTGACTACTTGCTTGGTAAAAGGAAATTCACGGGTAGCAACTACAAGAATGGTATCTACATGTACCATAGTTTCCTGTGTCCAGGCAGGTACTGTGCTCAGCAAAAGATACCCTATGGTAAATAAGATTGTTTTATTCATTGCCGTTACCGGAAACAGGCTACAATACAGGTAACGGTTCCCACCCCGGGAATCAGAACAAGGATTGTACCACTGCTTTTCCTCCGAAAGTTTATGGTCGTATGTACCGAGGGCAGGTCTTCTGGCTCGCCTGGCATCTGCCTCCTTCCCACCCTTCCGGGCAGTGGATAAAATGACATTTGCTTTGGGTCAGGCTTACAGCTACGGGGATAGCTCCGGATTTTCACCGGATTCCCTTTTAAAGTCGCTCGATGGAGCAACTACCGCAAGGTAGGGTCAAAAATAGTTAAAAAGGTATAACTACCAAGAAATTTAACAATGATTTAGGTACAAAAAAAAAGACAGCCGGGAGGAAACCAACCGGCTGTCTTGTGTTTATGGGATTTCTGCGCTTTATTTGTTCATCATAATCATCTTCTTGGTAGAAGTGAATCCATTTGTTTCCAATTGGTAGTAAAGTACACCTGCTGCACCCAGCTGATCACTTGTAAGGACAATCTGGTTGTTGCCTTTCGTGAAATCACCTTGTTTGCTGTAAACGGTCTTTCCTGTGATATCAAATACTTTCAGTGTTGCTTTTTGTGCCTCTGGCATCACAAACTGGATAGTAGTGTGACTTACAAATGGGTTAGGTACGTTTTGCATCAAAGTGACACCTCCAATCTGCTCTGCATTTCTGAATGTCATTTCAACTTTCATTACATCCAGATTTTCATCGTATGCTTCCGCTTTCACAGCTTCTGAAGTAAGGCTGAGGCTTTGGCTCATGGTTCCTGTTGAAGAAGCTTCAAAGACCAGGGCAAACATTTCATCGTTTTTAGCCAACTCTACAGAGCCGTTACTTGACCATGAAGCTGCAATCTTGCCATTTTGAGTGTGGAAATTGTTTTCATCCATATCGATCACACCTGGCACTACTCCGATGAACTTCAATCCTGCTTCGTTGTAGTTGAGTGTGAACTGCATTCCTGATACGATGGCTTCGCTGCCTGCGTATACCGGTACAATGATTCTTGAACCTTGCTCGTAAACTTGTTGACCCAATTCAAAGCTCAACGTCTTGTTTGATCTAGGTTCTGCTACTACACCATTAAGGTTAACAGCTGCACTTTCGTTTACGTCGCCTATCTTGACTCCTTTCAGGTTAGCACCTTGAATAGATGTGTTCTGGAAGTTTACTTTTACAGTTTCAGTGAAAGGCCATGGCTTGTTAGGATCAGCAAATGTTTGGTTTGCATCCAGGAATCTCCATGACTTATTGTTGTCTAACTTATCTTTTACTCCAAGGATAATCTTTCTCAATTCAACAAGGTCTGAAGCTGAAACCTTTGCGTCTGCGTTGGCATCGGCTGCAATCAATTTGAATGGTGAATCCAGTTTCTGAGAACCCAGAATGTGTCTTTGAATCATTACAAGGTCAAGTGTTGACAAGCCGTTGTCGTACTTATCGTTGTGGTCTGCGGTAAGGTTGTACTCTGTATTTGGAGTCATTCCCTGGAAGGCAAACTGACCGTCTGTATTGGATTTAACAATCATGGTTTCAGTAGAAGTCAAGGATACAGAAACATTGTTTACTTTTCTACCCTGCTCTGTACCTACATTACCAGAGATCACAGTTAAGTTGCCGGTGGTGGTGCCACATGCTCCAGGATTTGCCTGGATATTGATTTTCACACTACAGAACTCTTTGTTACCTGCTGCATCAGTAACCCACATTTGAAGGTTGTTGATACCCAGATTGTCGCAGTTGAATGTTCTCTTGGTGTCATTAACATTGGCAGAGAAAGATATTTTCAAGGTACCAGGACAGTTGTCGAAGCTTCCTTTGTCAAAATCTGACGCCCAAATATCAATGTTTCCTGAAGAAGGCATAATTACAGTGGTAATTTCGCTCAAGCAGTATGGAGTAGGTTTCTTACAGTCATTAACAGTGAACAGATAAGAACAAGTAGAAAGGTTTCCACATTTATCTTCAACTGTCCATGTTATCTTATGCTTACCTACAACATAGATAGCACTTGCATTGTTGGTTGTTCCTGTGGTGTTGATGGTTCCATCGTTGTTGAGGTCGATGGCATATTTCCAGATCAATTTATCTTCAGGGGTACAATCGTCTGTTGCTGTGGCTTTCAGGTCAACAAATCCGTTACAGTTTTCTCCGTATGCACATACTGTTACATCTGCACATGCTGCAAATACAGGCTTAACAGTATTGTTCAATTTAATCACCTGAGTATATTGCCAGATACCTCCCTGGTATGGGTTGTTTTGGTCAAACGTACACCAGTCAATTACGGTCCATGTTCTCAAGATTTTGAAACAAGCACTGTCTACGATGGTAAATACCTGATCGCTGTATGTTGATGCAATCAAATCACACTGATCAGAAGTCCATGTTGGCTTACCCGTCTTAGACGGATCTGTATCGATGTCGATACATCCTGTCAATGTCTTGTTGCTCACCGGATTCCAGTTGATATCGCTTCCTGTGAAAGGTTTATCATTTCTTACTGCGATGGTCTGGTTGCATGTTGCGAATCTTCCGCCCGCATCTGTTGCTCTCCATGTTCTTGTGATGGTTCCAATACCGCACTGATTAAGTGATCCACTGTCAGTAGAAGTAACGGTTGGAGTTCCACAATTGTCTGTTGCTACCGGCTTGCCGGTGATGTTGGTATCTTTGTAGTCTTTATCACAATTGATGGTGATGTTGGCTGGACAAGTGATTTTGGGATCAATTTTATCCTGTACTCTAACCGTAACCATACAAGTGTTGAAGTTATCCGATCTCTTTCCTACAATTTTATCTGCAATACCCTGAACAACGTCACCCAGGATGCCGCTGGCGTTGGTATCTTCATAGATATTAATTTCATCTCCGAATACACCTGATCCGTTTCCGTCGTCGTAAACTCTCAACTGAACCATGATGTCTTTTCCAACATCATCACAGCAGAAGTTAACTGCTTTGGTATAGTTCACAGTGCTTGCACCGCAACCTGCCGTCATTCTTCTTGCATCGAAAGACACATCTGTACAGTTGTCATGAGATCCATCATCGAATGTTTCAGCAAAGATTTGTGCAACACCGCCTGTAGTCAAAGTTACAACCGTAAATTCATCACAAACAGCTACCGGTGGAACGTTGTCAACAACGTCGACCTCCGTGAAACAATAAGTTGAGTTGTTACACTGATCTTTAACAGTATATCGGATCCAGGTTCTACCTACCGGCAAGTCTCTTACAATGTATTTGCCATTAACCAAAACTACATTGTCGTTGATATATACACCATTTACAGGTGGGTTGCCATTGGCATCTGCCAACAAATAGTCAACAGTATAGGTAGTAGAAGAACAATCGTAGATTACTACGGGAGCCGGAACTTCCCAGTCAGCCTGACAATCGTATGGATCGCTGAATACTGAAAATCCACCTGTCTGGTCAGGAGCACATGTAACGATAGGGCCTTCTCTGT
>CALJKQ010000147.1 GCA_937973565.1 uncultured Saprospiraceae bacterium
TCGGTTACTGATCTTTCCATCCAAAGCTACAGTTAATATTTTGATTTAGAAAATTATGGAATGTCTGCTGAAAGGCAAATCAATTTATTTTAAAATTATTGGGTAAGGTTTATAAAGATGTTAAATCCCTACCCAAAATGAAAATACATAACTACTTTTCAAATCCAAACTACAGGTTACATTTTCACAAACTCCCCCCTATACACCCTATGCTTGTCTTCAAACACCACTACATAGTGGCCAGGGTTGAAGAGGCTAACATCGAGTCTCATATTACTTTCATCAACTTCTTTTTGATAAACGGACCTGCCATTAGTATCAAATATAGATAAAATTCCTTTTTCTTCCAGTTGAAAATTAATAAAACCGGAACTTGGATTCGGAAATATGTATAAATTATAAATTTGTGGTATACTTGAGGAATAGCTAATATTCTTACTGCATGGAAGTTCTTCATCAACTCTAAATTGTGGAAAGTTAGGAATTGCAGCTACAAAATTATAATAAGCCAATTTCAATCCAAAAGCATTAAAACCACAGGCCAAACCTTTTTCATCAGGGTTCTCAATTGCAGAAAAATACTGAGCCCCGGATGTTGAAGTAATATAAATTTTACAATTGGGTGCTAACATTCCATATAAAAATGATTGGGCCCTTGATTCACTAGTACTATCTGAATATTCGCCCACTTTTACCAATCCTTCCATCATGTCTTGATTCCACAAGTCTAACTGATAAACACTTGCAATATTAAATAAATACAAATACCTGCTATTTGGAGAAAAACATAGACCCCCTCTTTGATTACCCTGATCAATCAACAAATTGCGATGATTAGACAACAAACCAGTTTGCCTGCCAAAATCAAATAAATGCAAACCCGTTTCTTGGTTATACCATGCAAAATATTTTCCATCGTGGCTGAATTGCGATTGCGCATGTTGCTTTTTAACATTACCCCCAAGACTCTGATACTCTACAAAATGAAGGCCTGTACTATCCAATAAAAATTTAACATATTTGTTACTCTCGGCCAATAAATGAATCAACCACCAATCTTTGCCATTGGCTGCCTTGACTGCCGTTACAAAACCTGGAGTTAAAAAATCATTTGAAATTTTGGAATTTTTCGCATAAACTCTTCCATCTGGATAGTTTTCTGAATACTTAATAATTGAAAAATTTAGTGTATAATTCTTAACAGGAGTTTCACTTATTTGCTGATGAATTAAGTAATACTCATCGTTTATATAATTATTTGGCAAGACTATGCATCCCAATGAAATTGGGTAATATTGATAACTACCACCTTGACAATAGTTCTGCCAATATGATCCAAAATTTATACTGTCTCCGTTTTCCATAATATTATGTGTTGAGTCAAATACAGCACACCCATTCGTATAAAATAACAATTTACCGTTGCTTCTATTACTTATCATTGCGATACTTGACCCAAGTGCATACTGTTGTAGTGTTTTTTGGTATTTTACTTTCAAATTATCTTCACTAAACTCAATCAATGTCGACTCTGATCCTTGGATTGAATCAAAATAGTCATACCCTGCAATCCAAGTATAGTCGTACCTATTTTGCCCATTAAGATTAAAAATGATGCTTAAACCGGCATAAATTAATAACCAATACTTCATAGTTTTACCAACACTTTGCCAATATTTGAACCATCTTCATACTTTGTAGATAAAATATATAGACCAAAAGGCAATTGTAATGCTGAAATTTCAATTTCTTCGGGGGAGAGCATGATGGCGTTTTCCCACAACGCACAAATAACATTGCCAGTCTGACAGAACGGGACCATCGTTGATATCGAAAGCATAACATTGGCATGTGAAATTAAATAAAACATTCGGTTACTGATCTTTCCATCCAAAGCTACAGTTAATATTTTGATTTAGAAAATTTTGAATTGTATGAAAAATGTACAGAGCCTCAACAACACACGAATTCTTCACAAAGAGGAATTGTCGGTTATCAGTTGCATCAAATTAACTCTATTTCGGTTATTCAGTAACTTGTTTTAGCCCAGGCTATCTTTTAATGAATTTAGCAGATACCAAACCCAAAAACCTATAACCTAATAAAATACCCCCCGCCCCCGGCACCACAAATCTTATACATATCTTCCCCGGTATCCAATCCTTTTTGCCAGGCTGACATGAGGTTTTCGGTAATGAGGTGATGGAGGTGGTTGTATTGAAGGTGGCTGATTTCGTGAAATGTAGTTTTAAGGGTTGTCACTTCACCGGCAATGAGGGCCTCGATTGCGTGGAGGTTGAGTCCGGCTAGTGTTTCCATGTGGTTTCGGAAAGGGAGGCTTTCCAATCGAACTTTAAAATCCTTGACCAGGGCTTCTGTATTGCGTCTTTGTCCGGAATCTACAGTGTGGAATAAGTCGAGCAGTTGGGGGTCTATAGGGGTCTCGGCTACCCGGTTCGGGGTAAAAAGCAGGGTTTTGCCGGTGTAAGAGATCAATGGGTCCACACCTGAACTGGAGCCATGAAAGTAAGATTCCAGGTAGCCCAAAATGGATTTTAGGGTGGCAAAGTCCGGTTTATCCTCTGTTTCCATTGTAAAAAAGCCATCGAAAAGGGCAGCGACAAGGTTACCGCTACTGCCCAAACCATAGCCTACGGGGATGTCTGAGTGTAAAAAACCCAAATTTTGGACCCAATTTTCCCATTTTGGGTGGTTAAAGGTCAAAAATGGGTAGTTTTTGGTGACTTCGTGGAAAAGTTGGGCCATTTGGATGTGGGGAAACTTTTGCCCATAAGCCCAATTGGCTTTTAACTGTAAAAGGGGCGTAGCCAGCACATGGCCGCCCAAAAGGGCAGTGTACTCGCCAAACAACATCAGTTTGGCGGGGTAGCTTTTGTCAGTAGGTGGAATTTTTGCCATAGAAACACAAAAATGCATGTAAAAATCTATAACTTTGGGGCCTAAACAGAAAAAAGTTATGTCTGCAAGTCAAAAAAACCTTACCAAATACTGGATTTATTTCGCTGTTTCAGTAGGTGTTTGTTTGTTGAGTTTTGTTGTTTTACCCGAATGGTGCTGGGTTACCTTCCCTTTCATCTGTACTTATTTTGTACAGGCTCTCGACTGGATGTAAAATAAATCCCACCACGAAATGAAAAAAATTTTCCTTTTGGGCCTGCTGGGTTTCTGGGTGTGTTCTGCCTCCGCACAGCATAAGATCGTGGGTATGTGGAAAAACATCGACGATGAGGACGGCAAGGAAAAATCCCACATCGAGATTTACGAAAAAAACGGCAAGCTCTACGCCAAGGTTATAAAACTGTTGGCAAATGCCACGGTAAGGGTATGTGAAAAATGTACCGGAACCAATAAAAACAAACCCATCGAAGGCATGGAAATCCTCTGGGACCTCAAAAAAGCCTCCGACAAAGAATACGAGGAAGGCAAGATCCTCAATCCCAAAAACGGCAAAGTCTACGATTGTTTCATCTCTTTAATCGAACCCAATAAACTCAAGGTCAGAGGTTATATAGGCGTTTCGATGTTCGGTAAGACGCAGTATTGGTATAGGGTTAATTGATTTTTCGATTTTCAATTATTTAATTATCAATGTTCAATTTTAAATGTTGACCGAACGAACGTGAGCGTCATTATCAATTTTCGATTATTTAATTATCAATGTTCAATTATTGATGCTCAATTATCAATGTTCAATTATTAATGTTGACAGAGTGATAGTTTCAATTTTTTAATGCTGACCGAGCGCTAGCGAGCGTCAGCATAGTGGGGGTCTTCCAGACTCCGAATTGTCGTTTCCGGTTTCTATCCACACTTTTTTTATGGTGCTCTATAGACAAGTAGGCCGAAATGGACTATATTTAATTACATATTTTACTTTTGAAAAGGCGAAATGAAGAAGGAGACTTATATCACTTGTTGGGTATTGATTGTATGGGTAAGCTTGCAGGGTATATCTGCGCAATCCAAAATTGAAATTGTCAATAAATCATTTGAGGGGGAGCCATTGTTAGGGCGTGGTGATAACTTTAATTTATCGGGTTGGAGTACCCTGGTTTCAAATGAAAGTCCGCCTGATGTACAGCCTTGCCAGTGTTGGGGTGTTACCCAAAAAGCTTCGGATGGTAAGACCTATTTGGGTATGGCTGTAAGGGACAACCAAACCAAAGAAATAGTTTATCAAAAATTGTCTTCTCCTCTGAAAAAAGGAAACGTTTATCAATTCACCATTGATCTGTGCCAATCACCGGTTTTTGATTCAAGAAGCAGATTAACCCATAAGGAAACTTCTTATACACAACCAACGTGTTTGAGTATCGAAGGCATTACACGAAAAGGCGAATTGGTGCAGAAACTATTTACCACAGAACCGGTAACCAACCATGATTGGAAAAAATACACCATCCGATTCATTCCTTCCCAAACCATTGAATACCTTTTGTTGTCTGCCGATTATGATGAGAACCAATCAAAGGCCTATTCCGGGCATATCCTGGTGGATAACATGAGCGACATCGAAACCATAGCATGTAATTTGAAAGATACCCAAACTTCACTGTATGAAATGTTTTTTGGTGAAATAAAAATAAATGCCGGATTCTTGAAAAATTTAGCTTACAATGAAAATGTAATCAGGCATGGCGAATACAGGCATACCATTTATTCAAAAGGTAAAAATCATTTCTATTTTGTGGAGAATGGAAACAAGGAAGCAGAACTGTATAAAGTTTTTATAGGCGAATCAGACAATATACTTTTCGGCAAAATACGCATTGGCACCAGTATGGACGAAGTGGATCATTGCATCACAGAAAGACAATTAATTGACGGAGATAGTTATCTTACTTCATCCAATGGTTTAGGTAAACTCAAATGGAGGGATGGGAAGGTAGAGGGTATTTATTTGTATTGGTTCAGATGAAAATGAAAATATGAAACACCTGTTTATCATTATGTTTTTTACCTTTTTTCATGCTGCGGTTCAGGGCCAGGATCTGATCTATGACTGGAAAAAAGAACTGAATAGCAAAGGGAGGAGTCAGGGGTTGGATATTTTGCACCATGAAGGCGCTATTTATACTTGTGGGTATTTTGAGAATGATTTTCAGATCGACACACTTCAGTGGAAAACGGAAAAAGCTAGAGAGGGGTATTTCATGAAACTTACGCCGGAAGGTAAAGTCAGCTGGGCCAAAAGATTTCAATCACACAAAAATGTGTCCATTACTAGTATCACTGCTGATGATGAGGATCGGATATTTATTGCCGGTACCTATGTAAACAAGGTGAGGTTCGATACAGTATTGCAGACTTATCATTTGGATACTTTTCTTTCGAGCAATGCCTTTATGGCTTGCTATCATACCGATGGAAAATTACTTTGGGCCAAGACCACAGGAGCAACGGCGTATCCGCAGACCCAAATTCATGCAGATAAAAAGGGAAATGTATTCCTGGCCGGAAGGGCAGTAAAATTAGAATACCTGGATGCCCAAACTCCTTTTTTTATCAAAGATTCGCTGTTGGTAACCTGGACGCCGGGCACACCTTATTATACCTATTTTCAAAGGAACGATGGCTTTCTGGCAAAGTACGACAGACAAGGTACTTTGAGCTGGGCCACAGGTACCGGAGGCAATGTGCAAGACATAACCACGGATACTTTTGGCAATGTGGTGGTAACGGGCACCTTTGGCTTTGAAGAGAATAGGATGCCCGGCGATCAGGCTCATCATTATGGTGCGCTGCCAGTTACCAAGACAGGTACCTATTCACCTTTCATCGCAAAACATCTGGGGGATGGCACCGTACAATGGATTCAGGTAATGGGAGGTTCCAGCAACAACAATGAAAGCAATGGCATCCTTACCGATGCTGATGGCAATATTTTTCAAGTAGGGGGCATAGGCGGAAACCACGTTCATTTTGATGGACAGAATCTAATTGACCAGGTCGACGACCAAATTGGTTTTGCGGCCAAATGGAATGCCAATGGCCAGCTGCAGTGGATGTTGCCAATTGGTAATCCAAACTTTTCACCATTTCCAAACAATGAGGGCACTGACATCCAATGGACACCAAGGGGCACATTGCTCACCTCATTTTATTTTCAAGATCATATCACTTTCAACAACCAGACCTTTGTTTCCAACGGCGGCGCAGACTTGCTCTTATTGGAAATGGATGCCGATGGAAATGTGATCAAAGGTGGGCAGGATCTTCTCTTTGGCTGGAATAATGCCAATGCCATCACGCTCGATGCTGAGGGCAATATCTATCTTACAGGATTCAACGATGATTGGAATTCTTCTCTTCCTACCCGTATTACCCTTGGAAAATTGGGACCTGAATTGCTGACTGCTACTTCATATGTAGCTCACAACCCAATGCCCGTTTGTTATCCGAATCCGGCAAGGGTGGGAGAAAAAATTCACTTCTTATCATCGCCGGATGAAGACATACGCATTTATGATACCCAAGGCCGCCTAATCTTTCAGGGTAATGCAAACGCGGAGGTAAAACTCATGCAACGGGGCATTTATTTTGTCAAAATACCGCGATGCAATTACAGCTTTAAATTGATAGTAGAATAACAAACCATGCTGTTAGTTAGACGAAATAAAAAAGGTCCGGCATAAACCGAACCTTTATAATATTTATTCTGCTTCAACCAACTCTTCCGGTTCTTCCACTTCCTGGGCTACTTCGTCGAGTTCAACTTTGAGGTTTTCGATGATAAATTCCTGACGCTCGGGCGTGTTTTTACCCATATAGTAATTGAGTATATCTTCTATGTTGGTCTTGTCCTGAAGGATTACAGGGTCCAGCTTGATGTCTTTGCCGATAAAATCTTCAAACTCGTTGGGACTGATTTCGCCGAGACCCTTAAATCGGGTGATTTCGGCTTTGCCCCTGAGTTTTTGGATGGCTTCCTGCTTCTCCTTTTCGTTGTAACAATAAAAGGTTTTTTGTTTGTCGCGCACCCTAAACAGAGGTGTATCCAGAATGTATAAGTGTCCCTGCTTCACCAGATCCGGGAAAAACTGAAGGAAGAAGGTAAGCAGCAACAATCGTATGTGCATGCCATCCACGTCGGCATCGGTGGAGATGACCACTCGGTTGTACCGGAGATTTTCAATGCCATCTTCTATGTCGAGGGCATGCTGGAGCAGGTTGAGTTCTTCGTTCTGGTAAACCACTTTTTTGGTCATGCCATAACAGTTGAGGGGCTTGCCCCTGAGGCTGAATACGGCCTGTGTTTCTACATTCCTGGCCTTGGTCAATGAACCGCTGGCTGAGTCCCCTTCCGTGATAAATATGGTGGACTCCAATCTGGATTCTTCGGAATATTTTTTACTAGACTCGTTGAGGTGCGCCCGGCAATCGCGCAACTTCTTATTGTGAACGGCAGCTTTTTTGGCCCTTTGATTGGCGAGCTTTTTGATCTCAGAAATTTCTTTTCTTTCGCGCTCACTTTGTTGGATCCTGCGTAGGATGGCATCGGCAACATCCTTGTTTTTATGCAGGTAATTGTCCAGGTTTTTTTTGATGAAATCGGTGACAAACGAACGAATGCTCACACCCTCCGGTGCCATATTGATTGAACCCAATTTGGTCTTGGTCTGTGATTCAAATACCGGCTCTTCTACTTTAAGTGAAATAGCACCTATGATGGAAGCCTGTACATCTCGCGTATCGAAACTCTTGTTGTAAAACTCTCTCAGCGTTTTAACAATGGCTTCGCGGTAAGCCTGAAGGTGCGTACCACCGGCAGTGGTATTCTGGCCATTGACAAAGGAATAATATTCTTCTCCGTACTGCTGACCATGTGTCATTACCACTTCGATGTCTTCACCCACAAGGTGGATGATGGGGTAACGAAGTGTCTCAGGATCGGTTTTCCTTTCCAACAAATCGAGCAAGCCGTTTTTGGAAACATAGGTCTTGCCGTTGAAATTGATTTTTAAACCGGCGTTGAGGTAGGCATAATTCCAGATCTGGTTTTCAATATACTCGTGGCGGAACTTAAAGTGTTTGAAAATGGAATCGTCCGGTGTAAACTCGATCATGGTTCCATTGACCTCATCCGTTTTTACTATCTTACTTTCGTTGATCAGTTCTCCCTTGGAAAACTCTGCCGTTTTTGCCTGGCCATCGCGATAGGCAGCAACCTTAAAATTGACGGAAAGGGCGTTCACTGCTTTGGTGCCCACCCCGTTGAGTCCTACCGATTTTTTAAAGGCTTTGGAGTCGTATTTTCCTCCCGTATTGATCTTGGATACACAATCCACTACTTTACCCAGAGGTATGCCCCTACCATAATCCCGGATGCGTACGGTGCCATCGATGATCGAAATATCTATGTTTTTGCCATGACCCATGACGTATTCATCGATCGAGTTGTCGATCACCTCTTTGAGAAGGATGTATATACCATCTTCATGAGAGGATCCGTCTCCCAGCTTTCCAATGTACATACCCGGACGCATGCGGATGTGTTCTTTCCATTCGAGCGTACGGATGTTATCTTCGTCGTATCTGATTTCTGCCATTTTCTATAGGGATAATCTGCAAAAATAACCATTGTAGCAGGAATGACAAAAAATCATATATATTTTCCTGTTAAATCGTAAGATATTATAAAACAGATAATTATTTAAAAAAGGAAAAGCGCCAAATTAAATTTGCTTTCTTTGGCTAAAGCGCATAGAGAATTACCAAATTTTATTTGGTTTATTGGTTTACCCGTACGTCGTCGTAAGCTTCACCGGAAAGTACGCGAGCCGCAAAAGGGCAAGTAGCGTGAATTTTGATGTGATTTTCACGTGCGTATGCTACCGCCGCATCCACCAGTTTTTTACCGGATCCGGTACCTTTGAGTTTTTCACTCACTTCGGTGTGGTCGATGGTAATGGTTTCAGGGCTGTTTTCGTAATATGTCATTTCGCCCAGAATTTCACCCTCAGCTTCCAGGTACCACCTGCCCCTGCTGTTTTCGTGTTGATGTAGAATTTCCATGGCTATACAACCCATTATTGTTCAAAAAGTTGAGTAATAGTTTTAAGCCGGAATAATGAGGGTTAAAAATGAGCTGATTCCTTGTCTTTTGAGAAAAAAATAAATAATCCGGGAGCACTTGACTCTACTAAAATTTATTCTGATTCTCAATTTCCAATATGAGATTAAAAACTAATAACCAGAATTTTAAACATTATGATTATCTGTATAATGAATAAATCATTGAATTTCAGAGTAAAATACAGTTTAGCTTTCGTCTAAAACCCTGAAATAATATTTGGCTCGAGGCAACGAAAACAGTTAAATTCGTATATACAACATAAAACCTTATTACATGTACCACAGCTTATTTTCCTTGCAGGAGAAAAGAGCCATCACCAAACTGTGTCGTTTGTTGACGGCAATTGTGATACTATACTTACTCCCTTTCGCTTCAATACATGCTCAAACCTTCAACGGTCAAGGAAATTTGCCTTTTCCACCTTCCGGTACCACTGGACAGACCAACTCGATTGCCAGCGTTTCGGGAGTGGGTATTTTGGGAGGGTGTAAAAAAATAGATAACGTAACCATCGATCTCAATCATACCTGGGATGGAGACATTGCTCTATTTCTGATTGCCCCTGATGGTACCTGGTTGGAACTATCCTCCGGCAACGGAGGACCTGGCGACAATTATAAAATAACTGAATTCAGAGATGATGCACCCAGCAATGTGGTAGGTGGAGCACCTCCCTATAACGGCCAATACCAACCGGAGGGAAGACAAAATGTGACACTCGCACCTCCCTATACCAATGCACCTGCACCCGGTACATTCAATTTTGACAATACCTTTACCGGCATCAATGCTGATGGAGATTGGACCCTTTTCCTCAATGACTGGGTTCCTGCCGATATTGGTTTGCTCAATTCTTGGTCCATTACTTTTACCAATGCAAGCAGCCAATTGCAGGTAGACGCCGGAGCCAATGTTACCATTTGTCCGGGTGCCAATCCGGTGATACTTTCAGCAACACCCAACTCAGCCTCCCTATATAACTACTCATGGAGCAACAACACAGGTGCGGGCTACACGGTAGTACCTCCTAATGGCATCTCCACCCTACCTAACCAAACCACTACCTATACGGTTACTGTAACTGCTATCAATGGCGGGTGTACCGGCACAGATGAAGTAGAAGTGATTGTGGAGCCGGCTACAGATCCGGGGTCCATCAATTTTTTTGCAGACCCTGCCCTCATTTGTGGCGGACAACCGGCTATTCTGAATTTCTCTTTAGGTACCAGCGGCAACTGGACATTTAATCTGGTAGCATCCAGCATTTTAGGAAATACAAACCTCGTATACAATGTGATTGGCACCGGATCTACTGTGCCTGTATCTCCATCGGTCACCACCACTTATACGCTTAATAGTGTCACAGATCAGATTACGGGATGTGTATTTGTACTTCCCGATCCCATTGAAGTTGTGGTTGAAGTAGGCAGTCCGCCTCAATTTAGTGTGCAGGGCCCACCCGATATTTGTGAAGGCGAGAGCTATGATCTGGAAGATCTGGTTACTTTGCTCAATGGCACTACCGTAACCTATCATGATGGCAATCCCCCTACTCCCTCTAATGAAATACCAAGCCTTGTAAGCCCCACCTCCACCACCTTGTATACACTGTTATTCGAAAAAGACGGATGTACGGTGCCCATCAATGTTTTGCTGGAAGTGAATCCATCAGGCCCCGGACCCAACTTTGACGATGCAACTCTTTGCGAAGGAGAAAACATCAACCTCAATACCCTGATCAGTCCTGCTATGCCCGGCACTTTTTCCGGTCCCAATGTCACGGGCTCTACTTTCAATGGCACCAACCAGGGAAACTTTACGGTCACATTTACACCCAACAATCTTTGTCTTGAGGAATCCACTGCGGAAATAACGGTGAATCCATCTATTGATTATACGCTTGGCACTACCAGTCTTTGTTCTGCTGATCCCCTTTTTGATTTATCAGACCTTGCCGATCCCAATTACCCCAATGGTACATGGTCGGGGCCCGGAGTGTCCGGCGGCTTTTTTGATCCATTCGGACAAAGTGGTAATGTAGTACTGACCTTTACTCCGGACTACGACTGTGCACCGGCATCAACTACTATCATTGAAGTGACGCCTGCGGAAGAACCTATACTCAACGGTACCAGCCTATGCGAAGGATCACCGGCGATTTCACTCATCCCCTTTCAGGATCCATCCTTTACCAACGGAAGCTGGAGTGGAGATGGTGTGAGTGGTACCTCCTTTGATCCCACCGGCTTGTCGGGAGATATCTTACTCACCTTTACCCCTGATGATGACTGCACCCTTCCCGGACAAATGATCATTACAGTCAATCCGCTGGAGACGCCTGATATACAAGGTACCAATGTATGCTCATTGGAAACTTCCTTCGACCTTACCACTCTGGAAGACCCCTTTTATAGCGGTGGCAATTGGGACGGTCCATCCGTAAACGTGAATACATTCAACGCGTCACTTGTCAGTGGTGAAGTGGTACTTACTTACCAGGGCCCCGGAAGCTGTGTGTTGCCGGTTGATATTACTTTATCCATAGAAGACCCTCAACAACCATCGCTGTTCGATGCATCGATTTGCGAAGCCTCCGGTGGCTATGACCTCACACAACTGGAAGATCCATCTTTTACCAATGGAAGCTGGTCGGGCAATGGAGTTTCGGGCAACATTTTCAATCCATTGAGTCAGGTGGGCAACAACACCCTTACCTTTACCTCTTCCGATTATTGCATAGAACCCACCACTACTACTATAGAGGTGGAAGAGGGAGTCAGTCCGGCACTGGGCATAGCTGAGTTATGTACAACGGGGCCGGAATACGATCTTACCTTGCTGGAAGACCCTGCCTATCCCAATGGGACCTGGAGTGGAACTGGCGTAAATGGTCAAAGTTTTGATCCCACCAATTTATCCGGCAACTATAATCTAAGTTATCTGGCTCCCGGCTGCGCTTTTGAAGTCACCACAACCATTACGGTAAACCAGGTGGGTACCCCTGTACTCAGTTTTGAAAATATATGCGAGCAAAGTGGTCTGTACAATCTGGCCCTGTTGCAGGATCCCGCCTTTCCCAATGGTACATGGTCCGGACCCGGAGTCACCAACAATTTTTTAGATCCCGAAGGACAAGCCGGTAACATCATACTCACTTTTACACCCGATGAGAGCTGCACCAATGAAGCAGTAACCGGGATTACCATTCTCTCGGCACCATCGGCTGTCAATGTTACCACCGAATGTCAGCCCGGAAACCAATTTTATACGGTGAGCTTTACCATCGAGGGTGGTGATGAAAACAGTTATACGGTGAACGGAACACCAGCTGCTCCTTTATTTATTTCTTCCCTCATTCCATCGGCTACCGACTTTAGTTTCATAGTCAATGATGCCAACAATTGCCTGCCTCTTTTAGTGCAGGGCAATAAAAACTGTCAGTGCTTTACCAATGCCGGTACGATGACCAATACCGCACAACTTTCACGTGTATGTGTCAACCAGGTATTTACCGCTGCTTACAACAACAATGCTTCACTCGAAAGTGATACCCTGCTTTTTGTGCTTCACGACAATTCAGGTCCAGCACTGGGGAATATCTTAGCCATTCAGGACAACCCCAATTTTGGTTTCCCAACAGGCGCATCCTTGAATACGACCTATTATATCTCTGCCGTGGCCGGGAATGCACTGGGTACCTTCATAGATCCCAATGACCCTTGTCTTTCAGTAGCTCCGGGTACACCCATTCAATTCTATGATATAGCAGCCAGCACATCCGGAGTACCCGCGGTTTGTTTGTCAGACACCTTACAGCTCTCTGTAAATGTGGAAGCAAGTCTTCCGGCTACCTTGTTTCTGGAATATCAATTTGCCAACAAAACCGTATTGGATACCCTGGTGGCCTTCACCAATCCTTTGAATATAACCCTGATACCCGGCTCCTGGGGGGCCACGGCAGGTCCAGCATCTGTTTTGATTAATAAGATTATGGACGCCCAATGTGAGCGTACCGGAGTTGCGGGTACTTTTACCTTCAACGTACTACCCAAAAGACAAGCCACCATCAATACCACCTTGTGCAAAGGTGAATCGATTATAGTAAATGGGATTACTTATGATGAAGCCAAACCCACGGGCACTGAAATTGTACCTTCCGCACTGGCAGGTCAGTGCGACTCCACCATCCAGGTGAGCCTTACGTATTATCCCGAGGCAAGATCTAGCTACCGTCCCTTTGTATGTCAGGGAGAAAACATCGTCATCCATGGAGAGACCTTTGATCTGAGTCGCCCCACAGCTACCATTACCCTACCTGGCGCCTCGATACACGGCTGCGATTCTTTGGTCGACGTATCCATTCGTTTGGTACAGCCATCAAAATTTACCCTTGATACTACCTTGTGCGCAGGAACATCAGCTAACATCCTCGGCGTACTCTTTGATGAAAATCATCCGGCCGATACCATTACCCTTGCCAAGGCCAATGCTGTAGGTTGTGATTCCCTTATTGAGGTAAAAGTGAATTTCCGCGACCAGGTAAGCAGTACCATTCAAAAATCATACTGTGCAGGTACCACTGTTACCATAGGAGGTACCGTCTTTACCGCACAAAATCCTTCAGGTACGGTGGTGCTGGCAGGAACTGGCAATGCTTGTGATACGCTGGCTACCGTAAATCTGCAATTTGTAACACCACCCGTCTATCAATTGAAAACGACCATCTGTGAAAGCGACTTCATCTTAGTAAATGGCAATGTTTATAATAAGGATAAACTGACAGGAACAGAAGTTTTCAATAATGCCACCGTTTTGGGCTGTGACTCCACCGTTCAGGTACAGCTCACCCTGTTGCCGGAGCCCAAAAAACTCATTCAGCAAATCTTGTGCCCGGGTGAAAACATCACCATCAATGGAGTGGTGTATGATGAAGCCAACCCTACCGGAAGTACTACTTTTGCCAATGGTGCTGCCAACGGTTGCGACTCTTTGGTGGAAATCAAGCTACAATTTTATCCTAAGACCATAGATACACTGCGCTTCGATATCCGGCCCAATGATTCGATTGTCGTAGATGGTATTACCTTTAAAAAAGAATTTACTTCCAGCCTGGTTCCTTATCAGCCGGGGTCCGTCAATGGCTGCGATTCTGCCACCTTTGTGGTAGTGCGCATCGTCAACAACCAATACCAAAACGTGGATATCTTCGCTTCCGCCCCCGTATGTCCGGGCGATCAGAACGGCAGTATCACTTTACAAGCTGTGGAAGGGTGTTTGATAAGCACGTTGATCATAGATGGGATTAATTACGGGCAAGTCAACCTGCCTTTTGTTTTGTCAGACCTCAAACCCGGGGATTATAAAGTAGAGCTCAGCAGTGCAGACGGCTGCTCCTACAAAGAAACCATCAGCGTATCTGAGGCAACACAACCCCAAACCTTCACGGTCACACCCGATTCTCAGTTGGTTTATTTTGGAGAAGATACACCGCTCGATATTGAGATCAGTCCGGCACCTGCCTCGATTCAATGGGATCCCGCCAACCAGCTCAGTTGTAGTGATTGCCCCAAGCCTACCGTCCTGGGACCAACATCCAACATAGATTTCACCCTCACCCTGCAGGATGCCAAAGGCTGCGAACAAACGGCCCAATTCAGGTTATTGGTAGAAGAAAAAGATCCTGTCATTGTTTTCCCCAACGTACTCCAACCCGGCGCCGGCAGCAGCAACAACGAATGGGTCATCCAACCCGGCGATGGCTATACGATACAATCGGTTGATATCTTCGACCGTTGGGGCTCCAGGGTTTTCACCACCGGAGTAGTGACTTCACCCGTAAGCTGGAATGGCACTTTCAACGGCTGTCAACTGTCTCCGGGTGTCTATACTTTTGTAGTGAAGGTAACGTATCGCAATGGTAAGACAGAGTCGCTGGTAGGGGATATTACGCTGATTTTTTAGGAGTGCCAATCGCCCTTCGACAGGCTCAGGGCTCTTTGATTTGTAGTCTGATTGGATGGGGCAATGTGAATTGCCACTCGACAGGCACAGGGCTCTTGAGGAGAGATAATGAGGTGATATTCTAGTTATGCGATTTGGGGTTTGTGAAATAAGTCTTGTAGTAAAGTTAATACGAGCCCTGAGCTTGTCGAAGGGCGACAGGCTCAGGGCTCTTTGTGTAGTAATCTGAATGAGATATACCCATCAAACGCATGTCGCAAAACGCATGTCGCCATTTGACTGGCTCAGGGCTCTTTGTGTGGTTGTCAAATCTGAAGAAGCTGCAAAGCGCGTCTCGCGTCTCCGATAACGCGTCTCCGATAACGCGTCTCCGATAACCCTAAAAATTAAACTTCGACTTATAATAAAAAGCACTCTCGCCAATATGATTGGTATTGTATTCCAGCGATAGTAAAAAATTGTTATATAAAATCAAATCTAGGCCGGGGCCGTAACCCAGCAACCATTGGTTGGAAAAGGCATTGTTGACACTGTAATAGGGATCCGATGCATAGCCTGTCTCAGCTGTGAATTTTAGAAAAAACCGAACCGGCATAACGTTGAAGGCTCTTACAGGCATCGCGCTTCCAAGTGAAAAATTGCGATCCAGCAAACGTACCCGGGCAGAAGTCTTTAACCATGCAAAATCGGTGCCATCCATCACGTAAAGTTCATATCCTCTCAGTACATCGGAACCATAACCCAATGCCTGGTAGTTGGAATAAGGTATTTGATTTCGGGTAAAATTCCATTTGGCTTTGACCTTGGCACCTAAGATCAAGCCTTTCCAGGGCTGACCATAAATTTCAGCCTCCGCAGCACCGGCCAGGTTGTTGTAATTGCCGAGACCCAGGCCATCAGCAAGCGCCTCAAAGGCAAAGGCATAACCACCTTCAGGATAAGTTGGAAAGATGGTGTGATTGTACCTGAATATATAAAGTAACCGCAAAAACTGGATGTAGTTATTGGCGTTGGGATAGTAATTGTGATTCCATTCGCGTACTACAATTTCATCAACCGAATTGTAATTGTACTCCATTCGCAAGGTGTGGAAAGCATATGCACTACCCCTCTTGGTAGCGGTTAGTCCAGTGCGAAACCTACGCAACAGGGTGGACTCATCCGGCTTTCTGCGGAACAATACTTTGTTGCCCGAAGTTATAAAACCCAATTCTTTGTTTTCCGCATAAGATATAACCGCTCCCAGTCCCCAGGTCCCTTTTAAATATGGGAAGGCATATTCCAGTTCGTATTTACGGGTATAACCTTGCTGAAATTTGATTTTGAACTTATCCTTTCTGCCTGTGAGATTGAGATGATCTATGCGGATACCATAATTGACCCGGTCAAAATCACAGTTCATTTCCTTCCACCATACATTGAATGATCTGTCTGCCAGTTCAAAGATGGGTGCCGGATAGATGTACCACGATTCTTTTACATCGAGCGTAAGACCCACTTCTCCCTTTTCTGCATCCCAGTGTTTGATGTTGAGATCGGCAAGGTTGAAAAGTCCTGTTGAAAGCAGGCGTTGTTCGTTGCGGTTCAATATTTCTGCCAGTCCCACCAGATCGAGGCTGTCGCCAATGGCAAAATCGAGTTCGTTTATCACTACGTGAAAACGGGTATGCTTCAAGCCATTGACCTCGATATCGGCAATGTAGACTTTTGATTGGGCCATCAGGCCTGAACCCAAAAGGATAAGCCATATAACCGAAATCAACCGCATGTATACAATGAAATCAGATGCTGAGGAAATTCATCAGCGAGTGATAACGCTCCCTTAAGGTGTCGATGTACTCATCTTCTGAAAACGCGCCGGAAACGGTGTAGTCGTAACGCTGAAAGGCATTGACCAACCTCGACAATTCAAAGGTGTTGAGTTTGAGGGTTACATATAGGATGTTGCTATCGAGATTGGAGGTGACAAAAGATGAAAAAATCAAAACACCTTCCGATTCGCAAATTCTGGCAATTTCACTCAATGAGTATTTATTGCGGTCTGTCTCCAGGATGATGATGGAGCCGGGCTCTTTGAAGGCATAGCTTTCGCCAAAAAAATTGAACACGTCTTCAATGGAGATCAGGCCCAGGTATTGGTTGGCAATATCGACAACCGGAATCGTGGTAAGTCGATTGAGCGCCATTTTCTGCATTACCTCAAACAGGTGATCATTTTCCTGGCAATACGGATTGACCAGCGAAAGTTTGTAAGTACCAATGGTAGCATCGAGGTCGTGATTGAGGATGTCATCTTCTGAAATGAGGCCAAGCAATTCACTGCCACTGACAATGGGCAGGTGTTTTACATGGTAAACATGCATAATGTTGATTGCCTCTTCCCCCGTATCGGTGGTTTTCAGGGGGCCCATCAGACTGGATATTACATTCTTCGCTATCAAATCGATTTTTTAATTTCTGGTTAACTTTTTCTTTTCCATGAGAAACTCTTGTTCGGTAAGCAGGCCTCTCTCTTTGAGTTCTGCCAACCTCGAAAGTTGATCCAGCAGGGCATCGTTGTTTTCTGCCGGTGTTTCTACTTCTATTTTAATAGATGTAGATTCCGCCGGTTTAGTTGGTTGCGTAACTTTAAATCCCGATCTCTTAAATGCATCGTATTCCGGTTGGATACGCACAAAAGCCAGATCATCGTGGGTTTGAATGCGTTCAAAATCATTAAAGCCCAACGATACAGCACGAGCCAGGTGTTTGTAGGCCTCTTCTTTTTTCTCGGATAAAGAATAAGCACAGGCTATGTTGAAATTGAGGGCCACGTCGTTGGGATCTATTTCCAGACCTTTTTTAAAATCTTCAATGGCACCATCGAGATCAAATTCTTTATACTTGGCGAGTCCGCTGTTTTTAAATGGATTGGCTCTCACGCGCAATGGTTGGCGCTGTGGTGCTGCCTGTTGGTAGGGCCTGCTGTTGTCTTCTGTCTCATACCGTCTCATTTGTTCTGCCCGTCTTCGTTCAATTCTGGAATCACCCCGTTGCACATATCCTTTGTTGTATTTACGGTCAAAGGCTTGATCACTAGAGTTCAATAGTCTGAATCCTTCAAAAAAGGCCAGGATCAGACTGAGCGGAAGGCCGAAAATCTTGAAGCCTACCATCAGTAAAACGAGGTACATGATAAATCCGCCAGTATCGTTGAGGTACAACTTATGACCTCCGACCACACCCGTGATGAAGGCGAGGAAGGCAGCAGTAATCCTGTTTTTTGTTGGCATTTTTGTGAATTAATAAATTTTGCAAGTCAACACCGCGATGTCGTCGAGATATTCCTGACCCGCTCTGAAGACCTCAATTTCCTCCAGCAACAGGCGGTTGAATTCGTCAGGCAAAATTGCGGAATTTTTTGCAATAAATGGAATCAAATGTGTCTCCTCAAAGTAGTCGCCTTTCCCATTGGATAGCTCACCCAAGCCATCGGTAAACGACATTAAAAAACTCGGACCTTCGATGTTGAGCACGCCTTCTTTGATTTCGGGCAGGCGTTCAAAAGCCCCAATCACGGTGCAACCTGTGGTCAGTCGTTCACATTCCCCATTTTCGCGGTATAAAATGGGAGGAAAATGCCCCGCATTCACATAATGGATCTTTCGCGTCTTCAGATTCACCTCGGCCACAAAAAAAGTAATGAATTTGTCGGCTTTGGTAATGCGATAAACGGCCTGATTGAGGGCAAAAATAAAGGTCTCCAAATCCTTATATTGAAAAATAAGACTTTGTACCATAGCCTGAAAATTGGCCATAAGCAGTGCCGCCGCCACTCCTTTTCCTGAGATATCGGCAATGCATATGGCAAATCGGTCTTCGTCATATTTTATAAAATCAATGTAATCACCCCCAATGTTGTAGTGAGGCATGTAGATCTTGGAAATGGCATATTTATCATTGCTGGGTAGAATATCGGGAATGAGCATCGATTGTACATCCTGTGCCAGCAAGAGTTCCGTCTTGTACTTTTCTTGCTCCAATTGTCGTTTGAAAAGCCGTTTGTTTTCAATTGCCACCGCAATGATATTCGTAATGGTGGTTATAAACTGAATCTTGTTAAACAAGTCGTCTTTGTCCTTGATACCGCCTATAAGCGAGTAAGCAATGGGATAATCCTTGTGAAAAACCGGGATAATAATGTCAAAATCGCGCAGCGCCACCGGATCATCCGACTTAATCGTATATAAACGTTTATGATTGACAATCAATGGTATAATATCATCAACATGCTTGTTGTCATAATTTATATGCGTAGTACACACCCAACCTTCATCGGCCATGATAAACAACACCATTTTTTCAATGCCCATTTCCCACGAAAGGAAGGATTTATACATATTAAAAAGCCCGTCCTGCGGCACATTGTCATTGATTGCCTGGGTAATGGTAAGCAAGCTCCTAATCTGCAATTGCTTGAGATTCAGCTCCTTTTCCAACTTTTCCAGCATGATCAATTCTCTGGTCAAAAGCAAAATTTTATTTGGTGTTCACAAATTAAACAAATTTTCCCCACAATTTTTGGATTTTCTGACAGGGGCGGCCAAATCATCGATGAAACGGGAGGGGAGGGGAAATATGTTCATATGCTTGTGCCGATAAAAACTTTGTTTTTGTCGGTATTCATATGGAAGGTTTCGGTAACCTACATTTTATTTCATGGTCAGATGGGTATTTTAAAATTTTCCTTGTGATTTTATCCCTTTTTCCATTTTATTGGATTATCATCTATGTATTTTGATATCCTATGAAATGATAAATTATTTCGAATGATATGATCATAATAAAGGGGTTGCCAGGCAAAATCCATATCCAATTTTCTGGCCTTTATGGTTACAATTCGTTTGTATTGGTTGACGATAACCCCCAACGTTTGCGGTTGCCATTTTTGTTTCGCCGCACCGGTGGACGTGACAACGTCCAAATTGGATGTAGCATCGTCCAATTTGGATGTAGCATCGTCCAAATTGGATGTAGCATCGTCCAAATTGGACGATGCTACATCCGTACGTTCTGTTTTATTTATAATAATGATACCATGCATATGATCAGGCATTACAACAAATGCACCTAATTCAACGAATGGAAAATGGTTGGGTATTTCCAACCAGAATTTATTCGCTAGAAAACCAATGTCAGATAAATTCATTTTGCCATCTGCAATTTTCCCGAAAAAAGGATTTTTATTTTTGCAACAAATGGTCACAAAATACGAGGCGTTGGAACCATAATCCCAATAGGATAATCGACGTGATCCAATGCGATATTTATTCTTAAACAATTTTCTCATTGTTTACCAGATTTTATTGCCATTCAAAATGTATAAGGTCAATTTAGAATCCTTCTATTTGGATTCATGTTAAAACCTGGATACAAAAAGGAATGTTAATGAGAAAATCAAAAATTAAATGAGGGTTTACATTAGATGTATTTTTCATTATACGTTCTTTTACAGGTGTTTTAATTTCGGGATTTGGCTTTAAATCAACCAAATAATAAACCACTTAAACAGACTTCAGACAATATGGTTTTAGTGAAAGCACACATTTTTAATAGTGTCAACTTTTTTTAGGACGAGACACAACATATAGCCGAACAAAGTGAGGCGAACCATATGAACATGTAGCCGAACAAAGCGAGGCGAACCATATGAACATATACCCGAACAAAGCGAGGCGTGAACATTTGAACATTTGACCCTATCTTTACCCCATGAATCACCTCCTCCTCATCGAGCATGCAGCCCACTTTGAAGTGGCCAGGGCTTACGCGGGTATGTTTCTGGCAGCCGGCTGGAAGGTGACACTGGCGCTCAATGAAAAAAATGCCGGCTTTCTAGAGGGAGTGTTTGGAGAAAGTGATCAGCTCACTTTTTTTGTGTTAAAACACTCCGATGATCAAGCCGGGTATTGGTCCGAATTGTCGGAAAGAGCAGAGCAGGCAAATCTGGTGATTGTGTGCTCCCATGAAAACAATGCAGGTGGGTTGGTGCACAGGAAATGGAAAACGAACAGCTATCTCGTCATCCATGATGGATTTAACTACATCGAGCCATTGGGCCATTTGGAATGGGGCGGTGGTTTGCGACAATGGTTGCGCTTTTTGAAATATTTTGCTACGGGATATTTCAGGAAAAGAATAAAATCTGCCCGACAATACGATGGATGGCTTACACCCGTAGAGTGGCCTGAAGCGTGGAAAAACAAAAGTAAAATGGCGAATGTTCTGTACCTGCCCTTTTTGTGGAATGAAGGTATTGGTTCTGTTAAAAGTGACTGCTTTCACATCGTAGTACCGGGTACTGTCAACCAACGCAGCCGGGATTATTTATCGGTAAAAAAATTAATCCAAAGGATGGCCAATACATCCGGCTTGCCACCATGTAAAATTACACTATTGGGCAAAGCCGCTTCGCCTGCTGAAGTAAAGCTGGTAAATGAAATGAAAAAGGCCGCAACCCAAAATGTTGCCTTGGTTACTTTCGACAACCATTTGAGCAGTGCCGACTTTGATGCCATCATGCGCAGTGCTGACCTGCTGCTGCTACCACTGCAACCTTCCTGGCAATATGGCGTAGTAAGAGAAATCGGAGGCATCTCCTGCCTCTCCGGCAACATAGGCGATATGGTAAGGTATGGGAAAATGGCATTGATACCGAAACATTATCACTTACACCCCTTACTTACTGAATATGTCTTTTTTTATGATGCCTGCGATGAAGGTAATTTTTGGGATGTTTTATCTAAAGTCATGACCACTCCCAGACACACCGATTTTTCAGCCTGGAATCGTTTTATATCCGCGATTATCAGGTTCTAAATCTGTAATAGAGAATCCGGTATATTACATCCATTTCAAACACACCGAAACTAAGGCTGCTGATGGTCATAAGAAATCACTCTTTTCAACTTCCAGTGGCCGTTGGTCTTTATCCAAAGATGGTGAAAAGCGGCGGTGCTGGTTTTGTGTATAGGAGATTGGGCACTTTCCGCATAAAAAGAATGACTGCCTGATTGCAATACGCCATACAACTCGCCCTGCTTTCGCAACAGGTGAAGTTTGACACTGTTATAGTCCAAACTGCGACTCGCTTTGTAATCCAAATGACAAAGACTTGAAAGCGCATGCAGGAAGTCTGCACCCGATTCGATTATCCCGGCCTGGTCGTGATAAAATTCAAAGTCATCAGCCAACAACTTCCTTACCTGGGCAGTGTCGCAATGATCATATCCACGCTGAAAAAGGATGCTGTCATTGTTCATTATGTCATGGTACACCCTATTGTATTCATCATCTTTGGATTGCCCCACCATGGGTTTTGAGGCCATTAATAAAACAATTAGCCAAAACATGAGCGCAATCCCTCTTTTATAATCCATATCCAAACTACATTTATAAGCCTTATTGAAGACCTCAGTGTAAAGATACAAGACGGAAGAAATATAATCCTGGTTGCAAGCCTTCATTAATCCTTTATTCTAATCCCTGGCATCAGGCAAGAAAAGTGGATCTCTAACAGAAATCGATCCATAAATAACCAAATTGTGATTAAAAATAGACCGTTGGCAGGCTGAATCAGAATGATGCAATTGTCGCGTGAGCAGTAAAACAGAATTTTTCAGTACAAAAAAGCGACCTTTCCTTACATTTGAGCATCAAAACCACTTTATGAAACATTTTTTGGGGGTCGTTCTGACCATGATTTCTTTATCCATACAGGCGCAAGTATTCATAAGCGAATATTCTTCTTCCAATTTACGCGATTTTGAAGATAATTTTGGCAGCCACGAAGACTGGATCGAGTTGCACAATACAGGCAATACCACAGTAAAACTGGGTGGCTGGTATCTATCTGATAAAGAAAATAAGCCCAAAAAATGGCAGTTCCCCCAAGGTATTGAAATAGAAGCCGGAGGGTATTTGCTGATTTGGGCTTCCGGCAGAGATTGGGTGGATGAAAATCATATTCACACCAACTTCAAATTTACCCAAACCAATGGCGATGAATTTGTTGTGTTATCCAATGCCAACGGAACCATTGTAGATAAAACCGCAGTGGAAGCTACTGCATTGTCGCACTCCCGCGGCAGGAGACCGGGACAAGGGCAAACATGGTATATCTTTACGCAACCCACTCCCGGTGCAGAAAACGCTGGAGCATGGTACAAAGCTTATACCCCCAGGCCCAAGATTCAAACCAAGGCCGGTTTCTACGATGACAATGTGACTACTGAAGTCACTGCTACCGCCGGTTATGAACTCAGGTATACAAGTGATGGCAGAAATGTAAGCCGCGAAGATGATTTATACACAGCACCCATCGTCTTTGATAATACCGTAGTGTTTAAAGTCCGCCACTTCAGCACCGACACCCTGGTACTGCCGGGGCTGATGGACTTTGCTACCTTTTTTATCAATGAACCGGAAACCGACTTGTCCGTGGTTTCTGTGGCTTCAGATGAGGCCATTACACTCGCTGAAGGAGACAGAAATCTCAACCCTATTTCTACCTTTGAGTATTTCAACGCAGAAGGTGAAAAAAAAGCCACCTCATTTGGCGAACTCGACAGCCACGGTCAGGATTCATGGATCAATCCCCAACGCAGTCTAGACTGGATCTCGCGCGACGAGATGGGATATAACAGTGGCATCAAAGAAAAAATATTCAAATATTCAGAACGCGACGAATACCAACGCGTCATCCTTCGAGCTTCCGGCGACGACAACTATCCTTCGGTGGGTGATATCGACCATGAGGGCAGTACCCATATACGCGATGAGTATGTACATACCCTGGTCCAAAAAAGCGATATGCACCTCGATGTGAGAGCATTGGAAAGGTGCCTGGTTTACCTCAATGGGGTGTATTGGGGTGTCTACACTTTGCGCGAAAAACCGGACGACCACGACTACATCGAATATACCTACAAACAGGACAAGTACGATATTCAATTCCTCAAGACCTGGGGGCAAAGCTGGGCTGAATACGGCGAAGACAAGGCCTTCAGAGATTGGGAGGCTCTCCGCGATTTCATCCTGCTCAATGATATGTCGGATGTTCAGAACTACAAAACCGTAGAAGCCCAACTCGACCTCACCTCCCTGATGGACTACATGATTGCCAATCTTAGTGTAGTGTCATCAGATTGGATGAACTACAATACCGGTTGGTGGCGTGGGCTCAACCCGGAAGGCGGTCACCAAAAATGGGGCTACATTATGTGGGACAACGATGCTACCTTCGATTACTATATCAATTACAGCGGAGTACCCAATACCCAACCGGATGCCCAGGCCTGCGACCTCGAAGAAATTGCCTCCTACATGGACGTATTTTTCCCGATCGACACCACCTGGGTGGTTACAGAAGACGACTCCTTTTTCATCGACGGCCAATGGTATTATTTTCCGGCTGACAGCTTTTACGTCTACCCCGATTTGGGCAAACACGAGAAGATCTTTTTGAAATTGATGGATGAAAACATGGCTTTCCGACAACAATACTTCGCCCGCTATGCCGACATGAACAGCACCATCTTCCGATGCGATGTAATGCTCAATACCCTGGACAGCCTGCTCGCCATCGTAGAGCCTGAGATGCCCCGCCAGATCGAACGATGGGGCGGCTCTATGCAGGAATGGACCCAAAATGTAGCCGACCTGAAAGACTTTATCAGCCGGCGGTGTGCCCTCATCAATACCGGCATAGCCTATTGCTACAACCTCGATGGTCCCTACAACCTTGTCCTGCAAACCGATCCTCCACAAAGTGGTACCATCCGTTTCAACACGCTGAATCATGCTACACTGCCCTGGTCGGGCGATTATTTCGGCAATATGAACCAAAGCCTTGAAGCCAGCCCACAACCCGGTTTTGTTTTCGAGGGTTGGCAATCCCAAAAAGGCACCACCAGCTTTGCTTCCCAAACCAGCACAATTACATCGGCCGTGATAAGCGCACCTGATACCCTGGTAGCCATTTTCCGCAACACCACCGCTACCCACGATCAAACCCTAAACACACTTACCTTTTACCCCAATCCCACCAGCGGTCAGGTTTCCATCACCAACCAGGATTATGCCGATGGCAGCGTTTACGAAATCATAAATGCGGATGGTAAAAAAGTAGCAAGTGCCCAAATCACCCATAACCAGATCAACCTCGAAGGCTTGACGCCCGGCATCTATGCCATCAGTGTCAGGAAGGGTGATCTTGTTGCCATGGGCAAGGTGGTTTTGGTGAGGTAGTGGTTTTAATATGTTCATATATTCATATGGTGTCCCTACAACAGTAAACTGTTATAGGGACTATTTTCATATCCTATAAACACTTTTCCATTCAAAGGCCAATTGCCATACTTAATGCATTTAATGCCTCAAAAAAAACCAATCTCTTTATAGAAGGAAAATGGCTTTATTTGGAATCACTCATCTTAATTCTCTAAATTACCTTAATGATTCAAAAAAAAGTCCACATTCGTTATTTGGCAATTGCCTTTTTATGGCACTAACCCACATAGAGACCTATCACATAATAAAGAGATTCAGCAGGATTT